>JAYWBH010000690.1:0-10268 GCA_043781815.1 Bryobacterales bacterium
TGCACGTCCGGTTCGACGAGGGGAGGGGCACTTTGGTCCCCTCCTACTCTACCGGCCCAGATTAATGGCCGCTGATGGACGCCGATGCACGCTGATAACAAGAATTTAGACCGGGAAGCGGTTTTTTAGCCACGCTAGATTCGGTGGGTCCGGCAAACAGGTGAAAACACTCCCCGAAGCCCCCAGCGCAGGGAACAGCTTCCATTGCACACCGGAACCGGCCCATCGTAATAGCTGGCCCTGGTATGTAGTCGCAAAACACTCCCCGTACCCCCCAGCGCAGGGAACGTTCTGCTACCCATACCAGAACCTGCTTGCCCTGACCAACGGCGGAGATAGTGCTTCCGCTCAGACTCAATCAGGGAATCCTGTTGTCGAAGTTTGATTCAGGCCGGTCCTGGCAGACACAAAAAACATTCCCCGTACCCCCCAGTGCAAGGAACATCTCACAATCCCTACCAGAACCCGCCTACCCCCTGACCAGCCGCAGAGACACACTCCCGCCCATCAGGGAAACTCGTAAAAACTTTAATTTTCAGGGCCGATCCCGGCGTTACCTGTTAAGCCTCCCCGAACCCCCCAGCGCAGGGAGACCCTCCGAAAGCAAACCAGAACCGGCCCTTCCAACCTTGACCTGCCAGCGAACACACCTCTCCTGACCCAGACAGCAGCCCGGTGGAAGTGATCACGACTTGATCAAGGATTCATTGGCATTGGAGGCCTCATGCCTCCGCCATTCGGATCACCGTCAGTTGCGAACCAGATGGCCAGTCGCGGATATCAGACGGTGGGAATTGAACTTGTATGATGACGGCAAATATGAGTCCCAAGGCAGTTCCAACTGGTAGGCACACCTCGAGCACACCGGAATTTCCTGAAAAGAGACTCAATTTTATTCGCCTTATTTTGGTGATTTTGTGTTCTGCACACTCTCACTTGGTTACTCTTTTGTATATTGCAACTAGCGTGCCAAACCCCTGGCAAGGCTTACTTCAGTGGGTGTTAATATTAAAACAACTTTCACATTGTGCGAGCTGGCCGACGCTGTAAGCCCAATCGTTTCAACGCGCTTTCGCCTTCAGGAGAATTCAGTTCCCAGTATTTCATGCGATCCGATTTCACCAGACTGGCTTTTGTACCCAGCGAAGTCTCCCAAAAAATTACCCGATGAGGATGAGATTTTTCTACCAGGAATGTCTTTTTTACCTTACCCGCAATGTCCGCCTCAAATCGTTCCACCTCGAAAGTGCCCAGCGGAACCGTGACTTTCTCCGTGACCGCTGATCGGGTTAAAGTAGCCTTGGTCCAATACCCCGGACCTTGCGCTTGACGGGCAGTTTCCAGGGCAGAGAACAGGTCCACCGACTTTGATTCCCCCGGTTTCAATACCGGACGGGCCATTCCCCTGGCCCAAAGTAACAATCCGTCCTCGGCCACACCATCTTCAATTGGATCTACAGTCTTTTCCTGGTCAGCTTCCCCGTCAAAGTAAGAATGGCTGATGACCCGAACCCCAGGGCCGTCAAATAAAGCCTGCTTGTAAATATGCCCACACCATTCCTGACTGGAAAAACTCACTTTTATGGGAGATCCGCCCAGCATGCCACCAGCCGTCTGCGTATTCACAAATGTGGATAGCATCAGGTTGTAATCGTAAACCCCTGTTTGGAAATCTTCCACCAGGTTCAGCTTCATCACCGGAATTTCGTCTTGCTTGGGGTGATTTCCAGGATCGGCCTTTACCCGTAAGATGTTGGAAAAGGTCTCTGTAACAAAGATGGCCACCGCAGTACCCGTGCGTCCTGCGCCGTATTTGGAACGCTTCAGATCGTAACTGGACAGTTCAGCCTGGCCATCGGCCCAGGTTTTCCAGAAAGCCTCGTCGAACTTCGGTGAATCCGGGGCGCGTAGTTTCCCTTTGAATTCACTACGCTTTTCGGGGGTACAGGCACTCAACAGCAACAAGCAGGTCAGGAAGACTGGTTTCATGGTAAGTTCCTTATTTTCCATAGGATCTGGCGTAGCATACCAGAAAGATAAAGGGCATCGGCACTGGTTAAGCCCATTCGACGAACCACTTGCCGCAACTTCAAGATGCTGGATTCCGTGGTCGGTTCGTGAAACAATCCACTTTCCATGGACGCTTCGGTCATCAGCGTTCCCACACGATCCACTTCCGCTGCCAAAGCCGGCTTCTTTGGATCCTTGGCAATGCTGGGTGCCGTATCCAGACGGATAATCTCATAAAGAGTCACCGCCACCGCTTGGCCCAGGTTGATGGACCTGTGCTCCACACGCGAAGGAATGCCCATCGTAATGTGGCAATGGCTTAGGTCGTCATTAGAAAGGCCGAATTTCTCAGAACCGAAGAGGATGGCTACTGGACCATTGTGCGGATGAATGGTTTCCGCCACCACTCGCTCCAGCCGTTCATGGGGAATGGCTAGTTCGCGACGGGACCCCGATGTGGTGCCAGCAACCAGGCTGCAATCGGCAACAGCATCGGCCACCGTGGCAAATTCCTTTGCTCCGCTAAGGATCGCTTCCGCACCTACCGCCGATTTGGCTTCTTCCAGTGCCACTCGATAAGGATTTACCAGGCGAAGTTCGGGAAATCCGAAATTGGATAGAGCACGAGCCGCAGCGCCTATATTCAAAGGGTTGCGAGGTTCAACCAGTACCACTCGGATATCAGGATGGGTGCTCAATTATAGTTGTAGTACTACCAATACAGTATTTTGATCCACTTCTTTCCTACTTGTAGTTTTAGAAGTATCTACATGTATAGAATACCGCTTGCCCTACCAACAAGGAAGAAGTGAACTGCATCCCATTATACTGAACCGCACCAAATTACCGGAGTTCGATTGTGATCCTGGTGCCTGGTTCCAGGCGGATGTAGGAAATATTGTCTGGACCGTAGCTTTCGCAGGAATTTTTGGCGCACAATCCGGTTACCGGAATTGTCGCAGCGCGCTCTGCTTCCAACTGAACCCCGACGCCGGGAATCCAAACTGCTTTTGCGTTGGCGGAAACAAATGCCTGGCGCTGTTCCAGCATGGCTCCAATTGCCGATTGGGTCAGGCTGATTACCGGCAGGTTGCTGATCCCCTCCCACTTGCGCAGCGTGGCATCCAGCAGGTCAGATAACAACGAATGATCAGCGGAATAGCGGTACAGATTCGATTGATGGAACATCAGTGGCGACATATCTCCACGAAACAGGTAGCCTGCCAGTAGGTCACTTTCGCGGCTGACGATTTGATCGTAGGTCTGGTTGGTCGCAAAAAACGCACGGCCCCCGGAACCTCCCACTCGCAACAGGCCAGCAGGCCCGTAGATGAAATTGAATTCGTCCACTTCTGAACCATCCCGCGAAGAATCTACTTGAGACGCCTGGAAAAACACATTGGTGGGTCGTCGAGGCACCAACAGCACAGACGGTTCCGATATGGAAACAATGGGCGTATTCGGAAAAGCAGCAGTTCCTTCAGGGCGGGATCCGTCGGCAACCAGGTAACGGATGCCAGATTTCGCCGCTGCTTTCAACCAATCGGGATTGTTCAAACCGGTGATCATGGGTGTTACCAATGAGGTAGCATCGGCTGGTAAACCCCAGCGATTGGCGAAGGCGATGTTATCGGCAATTTCAGTGACCGATTCTTCGACATTGGCTGGGCGGCATCCATCGGTTGTGGGAGCGAAGCAATCCAGACTGCGATGGTCGTACGTATGATTGATCCAGTAAAAATTAGCGACATTGGCCAGCGCTTTGTCGCGAAGTTCGTCATCCTGAGCCCTGGCCCCATATCCATTGAACACCAGCGACGCACGGATTGCCGAAAATTGATCCTTATCGCGCCAACTTGTTTGCCAACGAACAAACCCTTCCAAGTCCGACCCGCTGATGCGCACCACAGAACAGGCCGTTCCCAGAGGATTTCTGGGGTCGAACGCTTCACTCCCAGGGCGACACAACTCCTGATTTCCATTAAAAAGAATGGACGGGAGAAAGACATCGTCTACCTGCGGAGCTAGAAACGCTTTTCGGAATCCAAGAAACAAGCCGCGAGTAACCCAACGCACAATTCCATAAGTAAGTGCTTGCGAATGGAGTAAGTTGGAATTGTTGTCCATGGTCACAGCAAGATATTCACGGCCATCGGCTTTCTTACTCACTGCCCCAATCACCCCACCTTCAGCTACGAGAAGGGGAACGGTTTCTTCTCCGGCAAGTGGTGTGGCATTGCTCAGATAGACAAAGGCATTGCTGATAGAAATGACTGCACTGGGGCGAAGGTAAGAGAAAATTTCATTGCCTGCGTTGGTCAGCTTGGCCTGCATTGGAGCATCGGGTGTGGTGGCCCGGCTGGTTGTGTAAGTGAGGCCGAAACGTGGTTCGGGAAAAGTATAGTAACTGGCGATGCGCACTTGGTAGTCACGGGCGTAAGTCTCAATAGTGGTCCAATTATCAGCAGACAGCGCACTATGGCAAGTTGGATCGCAAATCCCCAGATTCCCACTCGTCAAAATCAAGCCATTATAAAATCCGCGAGTTCCATCGCTCAATGTTGGTAAAGGTTCACGCAGTGCGGGACGAACCACGTCGTAAGGAGTGCCCTGGTAATCCAAAAAGCTGCGTAGGGCGGCCAAACCCGGTTCCGTACCGTCAGCGGATAGAATCAAAATCCGCAATTCCAAAGGCTTGGGGACAATAGTACTGGTGGCGGAAGGCAGCGTGCTCAGAAGCTTGAAGTTAGCTAGCGGCTGGGACGTTTGTTGAGCAGTTACAGGCGGAACAAAACCTTGTTCGCGACCTTGCGCAGAAGATAGTTCACTGACCAAAGTTAACAGAGCAATAACGAGTATACGCATTGAGAAATTTTCCGATCAGGCTAACACGGCATTGCTACTTGGCAAAAATCCTTTTAGGATCCCAATATCTTAGTCACAACTTCTGCAGCTTCGTCCTGAATGCCACACAAAACCATCAAGGTGAAAATGCTCACTTTGCTTTCATAGGCAGCTTCCACGGAATTACGTTCCCCGGCTAGCGTCCCTTCAGCCGCAAGCAATCCGGCCAGGCTGCCATCCAAACCATTTTGCGCGCGGATGGAAAGTACTTGTTTCCGACGTTCGGCCAGTTCCATTCTCTTGGTGTTGATCTTTAATTTCTCACCACTGGCAGCAGCCATGGATCGCACAGTTTGTAGTTCCTTGCGCAGATCCTGTTCCATGTTGGTCAGTTCCATTTCCAACAACTTCAAGCGGGCGGCGATTACTTCCTTTTCAATCTGCTTTTCGCCGTTGTCTTTCAACGTGATGGAAAAACTTAGATCACTGCGGCCCAACGAATTACCTTTCTTGTCCTGTGACAACTGCTTGCGCAATGCGTCTATGCGAGTACGAATCAAACCCGGTTCTTTGCGATACACCATGGCCGACTGCAACAGTTGATCCACTTCCGGTAACTTGTTTGAAGTAACTTGATGAGCAAGCACAACTTCCTGAGCCACCAAATTGTTCCCTTCCTTAAAGCCAACCAGAAAAGCCAGGTTGCCAGCGGCAATTTCCCGTTGTGTTTCCGCTTCCAGGGCGTATTGTTCCAGTTCCAGCACTTCCTGTTCTATGGTCATTTTGTCGAGCAACGTTACTTTCGACTTTTTCAACAACGATTCTACTTCGCCAAGCTTTCCCTTGCGCGATTCCACCATGTTTCTGGCAGAAGTGGCGATTTGTTGCTTTGCGAGAAGGTCAAAGTAATCACGGGCAGCGTTGATTTCTGTCCGCACTTTTAGATATTCAGCATTCAATTCCGCAGCCACTACATCCAACTGCGCAGTTTTCAAAGCTAACGGAGATGGCGCCCCACGACGGCCAGTCAGTAGACTGCCGCCGAGGTTTGCCGCAAGCAGGATAGGGTTAGAGAAAGCGAACACTCCCAAGCCGGGACGCAATTCCAGTTTCCATTTATTCTGGGATTCCAACAGCCGAAGCTGGTTTTGCGCCACCTCAACCCGGGCATCTTCGGCAGAAGCTTTCGCCACTGCCGAATGAAGCACTTGGTTAAGAGTTACGGTTTGGCCAAACGACGTTCCAATTAAGCTGACTGCCAGTATGGGAAGTGTTGAACAAGCTTTCATCATGAGTGTGTTCTCCGTTCTCTATTTATCAGTTAAAACAAAGGCACGTTGACGGTGCCGCCAGCAGTGACGTGGATTTTGGAAATGGTCTGGTTGCCGTAGTAATCACAGGTTCCAGAGCAAATTCCAGTTACTGGAGTGTTCGCTACGCCAGCGCCCTTAATGGTGATTCCAATTCCAGGGTTGTAAGTAGCCGAAACACCGGCACCGTTGAACTGCATGCGATCTTCCAATCTCTTACCAATCTCTGTTTGAGAAAGGCTGAGTACTGGCATGGTGCTGATTTTGGAAAACTTGTTAAAAGCCGCATCCAGAACATCGGTGATCAAAGTCTTGCTGCCGCTGTAACGGATCAGGTTGGATTGGTGATACATGGTTGGGTAAATTTCTGCCCGCAGCATGTAGGAAAGCAGTGCATCACTTTCGTGATCAATGATCTGCGCATAGCTTTGGTCTGTTGTGAAAAACGGTAAGGTTGTACCGGTGATTCGTAACAAGCCGTTGGGTCCAAAAAAGCTGTTGTATTCATCGGGCAAGGAACCGGTTGCCCCAGTGAATCCGCTGGTGGCGTTGTAGAAGATGTTTGTTGCACGGCGAGGAATGTAAAGAATGGAATTCACATAAGGGCTGCGCACGCCAGTGTTGGGCTTGGTTGGTTTCCAGTCCGGACGGGAAAGATCGCTAACCAGATACTTCACACCCAAATCAGACGCCGCTTGCAGGAAGTTGACATTTCTAAGACCCGATATTGCCGGGGTAACCATGCTGGCACGGTCAATAGGCAGACCCAAAGCTGTAACGGCAGTCAGGTTGTCAGCGATTTCCGAATCCGATTCATCATAGGTTGCCGGAGTGCAGACGCCACTGTTAGGCACTGGATTGTAGCAATCCAAATGTTCGTGATCGTAGGTGTGGCTGAGCCAGAAGAAGTTGTTGCGCAGGGCCTTTGATTGGTCGTCCAGCAGATCGGAAGCAGGTGCGCCACCGTCGGTAGTCAAGCCGTAAGCGTTGTAGGCCAGGGCCAGTTTGAAATTCTTGTACTGTGTTTTCTGCTGCCAACCGCGCTGCCAGTTGTCGATGTTGGAAAGGTCTGTGCCAATCATCCGTTTAATGGGGCAGCTAGCGGCTGGGTCAAAGGTAGGATCAAGCGAGAACGAAGAAGGTTTGCATGCAGCAGGGGCAGTGGCAAACAAATCGTTGGCAAGGAAGAAATCGTCAGTTTGCGGATTCATGTAAATGCGACGTTCGCCTACGAAGATCCCTTTGGTTACCCAGTTGAACACGCCGTAGTTCAGCGCCATGGAGTGGGTCAGGCTGGAACTATGATCCATTGTCAAGGCCAGGTATTCGCGTCCATCAGCCTTTTTATGAGTTGCCCCAACGGTCAGGTTGTTGGCCATCAGAATCGGGGTGGTTGTTTCGCCCGCCGCCGGTGTTGCATTGGCGTAGTACATGTAAGCATATTGAACAGCCAGCGTGTTGCTGCGATTCAAATCAGCAAAAACAGTGGATGCCGCCGGGGTAAAACTAACCAGACCAGGGGCGCTAGGTGTGGTGGAAACGGCGGAGACCATGGTTAACCCGTAACGTGGCTCGGGAAAAGTATACATGCTGGCCAGGCGGACGCCGTAGGTCTTCATATAGGTTTCCAAAGTGGTCCAGTTTGCGGCGGTCAACGCGCTGCCCCAGCTTGTTCCATTGAACAGGGCCAGGTTCCCGGTGCTCAGTACGATGCCTTGATAAAAGCCTTTGTTCGCATCGTTCAAAATCGGCAGGGTCTGTGTCTTCAGAATCACAGCATCATAAGGGATGGCCAGGTAATCCAGAAAGAATTTGGTGGCTTCAAAGCTGGGTTCGGTGCCGTCGGCTGCTAGAACCAGCAGCTTCATGTCCACTGGCTTTAGGTAAAGATGAGCCATGCTCGCGGGCGCAACTGCCGGGGTAATTGTGATCGTTCCCGGTGCCGCCATTGCTTGCAATCGGCTAAGAAAAGGGCTTGTTAAAGGATTGGAAGGGGTGATTGTGCTAGTAACCTTACCTTTGGACAGTTCCGGTTTCGCGTTTTGGGCGCTGGCCACCGTGCATAGTAAAGGAAGGAGAAGAAAAGCTGCTGTTTGGAATATTTTTTTCATTTAGGTATTGGAATCCTACGAGAAGAGTACAGTCTGAAAGTGAGTTCGTATAGATTACAGTGGTTCCGGCACTCAGGTAGTCCCAGGAACCATTAGTACTGTGTGGTTTCTGGTATTGGTTTCCTACTAAAACTTGTGCGAAAAGTACTATAGGACAGTCCTGACTCCAAACAGTACAATTCAGCCGTGGTAAAACTACTTTTTCAAATCGCTTTCAGCATTTTTGCTGTCAACTCACTCCATGCCCAGAATGCTATTTGGCGTCCACCCTTACAAGTGGACTGGCAATGGCAGCTTACCGGTACCATAGACCTTTCCGTCGACGCTTCAGTTTTCGATGTAGACCTGTTCAATGTTTCCAAAGAAACGGTGGACGCCATTCACGCCAAAGGTGCCAAAGCCATCTGTTACGTCAGCGTGGGCACCTATGAACCTTGGCGACCCGATGCGGCCAGCTTTCCCGCCGCCGTACGAGGCAAAGTGCTGGGTGATTTCCCCGATGAAACATGGCTGGATATCCGCCGTTTAGATGTGTTGGGTCCCATTATGGAAGCTCGCTTCGACATGTGCAAAGCCAAAGGTTTCGATGCTGTTGAGCCCGATAATGTAGATGGATACACCAATAAAACCGGCTTTCCGCTCACTGCTGCCGATCAGTTGAAGTTCAACAAGTTTCTGTCCACCGCAGCCCACGCCCGCGGTCTTTCTGTAGGGTTAAAAAATGATTTGGACCAAGTGAAAGACCTGGTAGATTTCTTTGATTGGGCGCTGAACGAACAATGCTTTCAATACAACGAATGCGATACTCTGCGACCTTTCATCACCGCTGGAAAGGCTGTGTTTGAGGTGGAATATAAAACCACCACCAGCACGTTTTGCCCCTTGGCCAATACGTTGAATTTCAATTCTTTAAGCAAGAATCTGGTACTGGATGCCTACCGTGTCCCTTGTCGCAAGGCCCAGGCCGAAGCCCCTGCCATTGCCGCTATTGTGAATGCTGCAAGCTATGTTGCAGCAGGTTTTTCGCCGGGCAGTCTGGTAACTATTTTCGGCACAGCGATGGGACCTTCTACAGCAATGAACATGCGATTGACATCGCCAGGAGTGGTTGATGCAACTTTAGATAACACCCGCATCTTATGGGATGGCGTGCAATCGCCGATCATATACTTAAGCGCCGGGCAAGCAGTTGTGGCCGTGCCTTACAGCGTTGCAGGAAAGGGGAAGATTGACGTGATCATTGAACGGAACGGGGTGAAATCGGCAGCATTCAGGGTGGATGTTGCAGCAGCTTTGCCGGGCATTTTCACAGTGGCCGGTTCAGGCAGTGGACCTGCTGCCATGTTGAATCAAAACGGCACGCTGAACACCAGCGCCCGACCCGCAGCCGTGGGCGATATTGTGGTTTTCTATGCCACAGGTGAAGGGCAAACTTCACCCGGCGGCGTGGACGGAGTCATTACAGGAAATACACTGAGCAGACCGCTGCTGCCAGTGAAAGTGGAAATTGGCGGACGATCAGCCGAAGTGCTTTATGCTGGAAGCGCCCCAGGCATTGTTGCTGGCGTGATGCAAGTGAATGTACGGGTGCCAGCCATGTCCGCATCGAACACCGCTGCTGTGACGCTTACAGTGGGCACACAAGCGAGCCAGGGTGGAGTAACCATGGCGGTCGGTCAGTGACCACCAGACGACAATTCATCGCTGGGCTGCCCATTGCAGCCCACGCTCATGCAGCAAAAGCAACCAGGGTGCCTTACCGGCCCTTGGTTGCATTTCATTATCAGGCCAACTTCGATGAAAAGGCGCTCAATTGGTATACGCGATTTCAGCATATTGTTACCGGGGCTATTTTAGACGCGAAGACTTCCAATGCACTGCAAAGGAATGCTTCGCGTCTGATCGCTTATGAATGGTCATCGGGTTTTTATACCGGCGATGCGGTATCGGCACCACTCGATTGGCAGGCGCGCGTGGTTGCCAATCGCAACGC
>JAYWBH010000691.1:0-10205 GCA_043781815.1 Bryobacterales bacterium
GAATGGTTGGCCCCGGAAGATACATTGACTGCCGATGCTTTAGGCAGACAGGTTGCCGGATCGAAAGCGCTGCTGTTCAAATTGGCGCGCAGGCGGGTGTTTGATGTAGCGCCTGCTATTCAACAGTTGGCCAATGATTGGGAATGTGCGCTGGAAGGGCTAGGGCGAATTTCGCAATGAGCAATACAGTGATTGCTTTAACGGAAGGGTGGGAGATGGTCTCCACATTGGCCTCCACGTTGGATCGCTTGCAGACCCCTGCCGATATAACTGGGCTATCGTTTACAGCGGCCAAAGTCCCGGCAACGGTGGCCTCTATCCTGCGTGATGCCAAGCAGTGGCAGCGTGGATCGGGAATTCGTTTCGATGCCTGTGACCATTGGTTTCGATGCCGTTTTACGACTCACCCCGCATTGCCCGAAGAGACACTTTTATTGAGCATGAAAGGGATCGCCACGGTTGCCGAGGTCTGGCTGAATGGCCAGCTAATCCTACAGAGTAACTCCATGTTTAAACCGCATGAAGTGGATGTTACAAACATCATTCAAACGCAGAATGAACTGGTGATTGTGTGTCGATCACTTACTACTGCTCTTCGTGAAAAGCGCAGACAACAGCCTGCTTCCCGTTGGCGAACTCGCGTTGTGGCGGAACAACAGTTACGCTGGTTCCGCACCACTTTGTTGGGTCGTGCTCCAGGTTTTGCTCCTGAACCAGAACCAGTTGGTCCATGGCGTCCGGTCAATCTGCTCCGCCGCAGCGGCATAACGATTGACGACTACTTTCGACAAGTGTATCTGGATGGCGATGCTGGCGTCATTGACGTAACGTTCCATGTGCGTGGGATTGCAGGCCCGGTTTCAGGGACTTTGAAAGTCGGCGAACACAGCACGCTACTTCAATGGGACGGTGCGAATGTGCACGCTAAACTGCGCATCCCTGCAGTCGAAAAATGGTGGCCACACACCCATGGTGCGCCTGCGCTATATCCCGTGCAAGTGCAGTTCGGGGAGACGATCATGGAGGACATCCCAGCAGGATTTCGCTCCATTGATTCGCGCGGTGAGGGCCTGGGCGTGCACGTGAACGATGTTCCTGTGTTCTGTCGAGGAGTGGCCTGGATGCCACCCGATGCCGTTGCCCTTTCCGCTCCGCAAGATGTGATTCGTCGCAGGCTGGAATTACTGCGCGACGGTGGCATCAACATGATTCGTCTTGCTGGCACCACTGTCTACGAAGACGATACGTTCCATAAACTTTGTGACGAACTGGGACTGCTTGTCTGGCAGGACATGATGTTTGCCAACATGGATTACCCATTTGCCGACGAAGCGTTTCATACCTTGGTGAGTGCCGAAGCGAATCGTGAACTTTCGCGGCTGGCGCGTCACCCCAGCACTGCCGTAGTCTGCGGCAATTCCGAAATTGAACAACAAGTGGCGATGATGGGATTAGATCCTACTATGGGACGCGGCACATTTTTTGGCGATCAATTGCCAACCATCGTCGCCCGCTGCTGCCCTGGAGTTCCTTATATTCCGTCGGCACCTTATGGTGGAGATCTGCCGTTTCACACACGCAGCGGTGTGGCCAACTATTTTGGTGTAGGAGCTTACCTGCGGCCACTTGAAGATGTGCGGCGCGCTGAAGTTCACTTTGCATCGGAATGCCTGGCCTTCGCCAATGTACCCGAACCGGAAATGGTTGAGGCCATGGCCGTTGCCACACCGGGTGGAATTTCACCGACTCACCCTGCCTGGAAACGTGGCGTTCCTCGTGATGGCGGTGCTGGGTGGGATTTTGAAGATGTTCGCGATCACTATCTAAAACTGTTGTTTTCCGTTGATGCGGCCACCGTGCGCTACGCCGATGCCCATCGCTATTGGGATCTTTCCCGCATGGTTTCAGGCGAAGTGATGACCGAAGTGTTTGGGGAATGGCGCCGTCCTCAATCACCCTGTGGTGGCGGCATCATTCTGTGGAGCAGTGATTTAGAACCAGGTGCCGGATGGGGCATTCTTGATTCCGCAGGCAATCCGAAATCGGCATATTGGTTCTTGAAACGCGCACTTGCTCCGCGCACGGTCTGGACCACTGACGAAGGTTTGAACGGTATTGACGTTCATGCTTCCAACGACACGCCCCAAACACTCCATGCCAACCTGCGCGTGGCTTTGTATCGCAATAGTGAAAAGCAGATTGAGGAGGCCAGTCACGCTGTTGTTATCCCATCGCATCAGTCCATAACTATTGGAGTGGATCGGATATTTGGTCGCTTCGTAGACGCCGCCTACGCCTATCGCTTCGGTCCGCCAGGGCACGATTTAGTGGTCGCCAGTCTACATTTGGCAGATAGCAATATTCCCCTTGCGCAATCGTTCCGCTATCCACTGGGTCGCACTGCACAGCGGTTGCCGATGACAGAAATTGGTCTTACCGGCCATTGCAATCCAATGAAAGATGGTCACATTGAAGTGGAGTTGAGTTCGCGAAGGTTGGCCTATGGGGTCCGCGTGTCCGCCAAAGGATACCGTGCCGACGATGCGTATTTCAGTTTGGAACCAGGGGTTCCCAGACGCTTGATATTGATACCCGTTGAACCAGGTGCGCAGGCTGAACAAGTAGTAGTAACTGCGATCAATGCCGAAGGTCGATTGTCACTTACTCTTGGGGCTAAGCTGTGACTTCATCGCACAGTTGGTTCCGGTCAGGTGCATATTCGATCCTTGCGCATTTTGATTGCCCTGCTGCGGCAGCATTCAATTTAGGAGTGCTGATTGTGCCTCCCTTCGGATGGGAGGATGTCTGCTCCTATCGCCCTCTGCGTGAATTTGCACGGACCCTTGAAGCACAGGGAATCCCAACTCTGCGGTTTGACCTGCCTGCCACCGCTGATAGTTCCGGCACACATCAGGATTCGGGATTAGTCGCCGCCTGGATCCAATCCATCAACGATGCAACAGAAGAGTTGCGTCGAGTAAGTGGAGTAACTGATGTTACAGTGGTAGGCATCCGCTTGGGTAGCATGTTAGCCGTTGCCTCCGCTGCTGCCGCCGAATCCCAGTTACAGGATTTAGTTCTATGGGGTCCATATGCCAGCGGTCGTTCCATGATTCGCGAACTGCGCGCCTTCAGAAATATGGAAGTGCCAGAGTATTCCAATGGCGACGAAGTCCCACGCCAACCACTGGCTGGGTTAGAAACGGCAGGCTATCTCATCACGCCTGAGACGCAGTCTGCATTAGAAGCTCTGGACCTGACCAAGCTTCCCGCCATGCCTGGCCGTAGGGTTTTGATGCTCTCTCGCGATGAACTTCCTTGCGATGCAAAGTTACTGGCCAGCCTTTCCGCCGCTGGATGCCGAGTGGATACTCAGCCCGGCCATGGTTTCAATGGGCTGATGAATCTGCCGCATGAAGTGGTGGCTCCGGTGGAAACTTTTCGCAAAATCTATGAGTGGCTTGTGGCGGATCGGCAACGGACTTCACCGAAGGCTGTGGCCAACGCGACGTCTTCCCATCACGCTGCGGTCGATGGGGTGCGCGAATCGGTCTGCTTGATTCCGCGTTTGTCGGGCAATAACTTCGCGATTCTTACTGAGCCACTTACTGAGTCAACAGATTGCTGCATGATCTTTTTAAACCCTGGCGCGGCTCGTCATACGGGTCCCAACCGGATGTGGGTGGACGCGGCTCGTCGCTGGGCGGCCAAGGGTGTACCTGCTGTCCGCTTAGATTTGGGGGGCATCGGCGAAAGCGATGGGGAGCAGAATCTGGATGTGTCAGGGTTGTATCAGGAGCACTTAGTAGACCAAGTGGAACAGGCCATGGAATGTCTTAGTTCGCGGATTGGTGCCAAGCGATTCATTGTTGTGGGGTTGTGTTCTGGAGCCTTTCTGGCCTTTCATGCTGCTGCCCGGAGGTCGTCTGTTTGTGGAGCAATTCTGATTAACCCGCGGCTGTTTGTTTGGGACCCGGAAGTGGACCGTCGTCGCGACCTGCGTCGCACATCCGAAGGTTTTCGCAATGTGGACACCTGGAGACGATTCCTGCATGGGCAAGTGCAAGTGAAGCGGCTGAAGCAAGCCGCCAGCCACATTTTTTCAGGCCTTCAAACGCATTCGCATCTTCAGATTCCTGCGGAAGCATTCAACAATGCACTGACGAAAGTGGCCCGCAATGGCAGTCGTTTAACAATGGTGTTTACCGAAGGTGAGCCTTTATTGCGGGAACTTGAGGAAGAAGGACATCTGCCGCCTGCCGGGGCTGGTGATCCGTTTCAGTGCATTCGCATCGCCAATGGCGGCCACACTTTTCGACCGTTATGGGCTCAGAAAGTTGTTCATGATTTGATTGATAAAGAAGTAGCTGCGCTGCTTGGAGTAAGTCCGCGATGATGCAGCAAAACAATGCCGATAGGCGCATTCATGTGCTGTTCTTGATCGATGAATTTTTCGATGCCCATGGCGGAGCAGAAGGTGCTTTGGTTCGAATGACGCGCCACCTGCCAAAGGATAGGTTCCGCTGTTCGGTAGTTACTTTCCATGGAAAAAATGCGGATAGAACTGTTTTTGATTGTCCATTTTATGTGTTCGAGCTGACCACGATTTCAGATTGGCATGCGGTCAAAATGGCTTTTCGATTGCGCAGTTTAATTCGTCGTGAGAAGGTGGACATTGTTCATACGTTCTTTGAAACGTCAGATTTGTGGGGAGGACTAGTTGCCAAACTAAGTGGCCGTCCGCTACTGATTTCCAGCCGTCGCGATATGGGCATTCTGCGACGTAACCGACATTCCCTGTTCTATCGCCTGTTAGGTCCAATGTATGATCAGGTGCAGGCAGTGTCCAACCAGGTACGCGAATTTGCCATTCGCGAAGATGGGCTGAACCCTAACAAAGTAGTTACTGTTTACAACGGAATTGAGTTAGACCAATTGACCCCTGCAAAGGATCAACTTACTCGAAAGTCATTGGGTGTGGAGCACGCATCGCATGTGATTCTGAGTGTCGGGAATGTTCGCCCAGTGAAAGGATTCGACGTGCTTATCCGGGTTGCGGCCATCGTTTGCAAACAATTTCCTCAGGCTGCTTTTTTGATCGCAGGCCATTTTCACGACGTTCCCTATTCAGAAGAATTGTTGGCACTGCGAGAGGAATTAGGATTGACGAACAACGTCCTATTTTTAGGATTACGCGCCGACGTCAACACCATCCTGCCTTTAGGCGACGTGTTCTGTTTGCCTTCCCGGAGTGAAGGCTTGTCCAACGCGTTGTTAGAAGCCATGGCCCACAGCCTCCCAGCAGTGGCCACTCGTGTGGGTGGCAATCCCGAAGTTGTGGAAGATGGGCAAACCGGCTTTCTAGTTGAATCGGAAGATGCGCAAGCCATGGCGGAAAAAATACTGGTGCTGTTGAAAGATCCAGCGCTCGCATCCAGCATGGGTGAAACCGGACGGCAGATGTTAGAAAGTAAGTTCACAGTGGAACGCATGGTAAGTCGACTAGTTAGTCTGTATGATGCGTTACTTGGGAATGTTCGGTAGTCAGTCCACTCCCGCGACCATCTGCTGAATCTCCTGGTTTGCATCATAGGCACATTCAGCTCGCTGATCCACTGTGAGTGCGTTCAGTTCCAGTAACCGCTGAATTGCGAACTCTCTGCAAACGGAGCAGGACCCTTTGTCATAGACAGCCTGCAGAATCTGTACATCAACTGATTGGTTTGGATGTTGCTTTAGAAGTTGCCGTAAGCCAATGTTCATAGTGTGCAGTGTTTCCCGGTCTTGCTCAGCCTGGAACCAACCCATTACTAATTCGTGGTCTCCCAGTTGGAAATTCCGTACTATTAATTGGATAGCCCCGCCTCTCGCAATGGCCTTACTTTCGATGAGGTGCAATGCGAACTCGCGCACAGAAGGGTGTTTGATTTGTCCAAGAACAATCACCGCCACCCAAGCTACCTTTTCATCCTCGGATGCGGCCAATGCCAGTAGTGTTTGGCAATCCAGGGGGAAAGCCTTGCCGATGAAAATCGCCATATGCGCCAATTGGTCTTTAACTTCCTGCGCGGCAACCAACCCTTCAGCGGCCCGATTGAAATTCTCTGCACTCGCGTGCTCGCCCCACTGACGGATGCTGCTTCGGCTCATCCCGAGGAGTTGCGGCTTGAGTTGATCATAACCTAGTGCAAACAACTGCTCGCGCCGAGTTCGCCAATCATGATCAATATCATTCAATTTGGCCTTGGCTGCGTCCCGGTACGCGGCAATTGCAGGGCTCTTCTCTGAGGCCGTATTTAAGGCCTCCAAGGTTGCTTGCTCTCCGAACTTTTCGATGCTGTTGCCAAGTAACCATCCACTATCTATCACCGCAGTTTTAGCGATATGCACAGCACCAAGTTTTTCGGCTACGAATAAAAGCCCGTCGAGCCCATCCATATCGACAAATATTGCGCCAATCGATTCGCCGTGCCTGGGTCCGGGCCGATAGTTTTCATACATGATTCGTTTAGCACGAAGGTCTCCGTTTTTCGCCATATCTGCAGCGAAGCCGAACCACTGCATGATGTGATAATTTTCTTCGCCACCTCTTTCCAGGGCATTCAGCACTGCCTCGTAGTAAAAGGTTTTGTCTGGGACATGACTGAGGAGTTCCAGCATATAGGAAGATCGCGTACCTTCCATTTGGGGATCAATCGAGTAGCAATGAAGGCATGCGTCCAGGATCAAATCCTGGAATCGGCTGACGTCATTTTCTTTGGCATACAGAATAGCACCACCTGAACCCTGCTCCAGCAGTTTGCGGAATTGACTATTGTCCATGCAATGATCTTAATAGATTCTGTGACTAAAACAGATGCCGCTGGCAAATTCTAAGACATAGACAACTCCTTATAAACTGCAGGCTTACAAATCATATGGCTAAATTCTATAGCTAAAAACGCCTTGAATTTGCGGCTCGTGGTGCGAGTTTAGCTATATGCATTTCGCTCAACGCTTTGAAGGAGTGCGGTGGCTCTAGGCCATAGTGTATGGTCATTCCAATTGCACTCAAGGTTTATTAATCGACAGAGTCTCGTCGCCGAAGAAAGGTTAACAACCCGATGATACCAATGACTTGGTCTAGAGCAAGGTGCTTCGACATTTACTAAATTATCTTCAGAGGTACAATCGAAGTCGAGGCCAACCGCAATGAAACTTGAAGTGGAGATCAATCTTCCGGGAGATGCAATGGACAAAGTCGAACTGGAGCAGCGCGTGCGCAGGGAGACAATATTGAGCCTATTGGCAGATCGCAAGTTGGGATTGGAACAAGCGGCTAACGAGTTGGGGCTAAGCCGGTCAGCGGTGGCAACTTTGCTTCGAGAGCGAGGCAAGTGGCTTTCCCTTGACGATGCAACAGCCAAGGCGCATCGTAGTGTGCGTGATTTAGATTTACTAGAACGCGCCAGAACGGAAGCTGCTTCATTAGTGCACTCTCCCACAATTGAGGAAGTCCGCAGCGCATTAGCAGTCATCCCGGGTTCGATGTCGGAGTCTGTCATTGCTGAACGGGGAGAATATTGATTGACGCGTTACTTTTTTGATACGAGCGCGATCGTCAAACATTTCCATCGTGAGGCCGGGTCTGAGATGGTCGCCAGCTTGTTCAACGAAACGGGCAGTTTGGTTCTACTCTCCAGCCTGGGATAGCTGGAGATCCAATCAGCCTTCGCCGTCAAGGTGAGGTCTGGCATGTTGAAACACCATGATGCGCAGATGATGCGTGTCAAACTCATTTTGGACGTTGCCGCAGGTGAGATTGAGGTCTACTCCGTAACCAGCGACCACTTCCGCGACGCCGAACATTTGATCAGGCGTCACGCTTTTACGGAACGCCTGAGAACTCTTGATGCCTTACAGTTGGCTGATTTTGTTTTTTGGGCATCCTGGAGAGGCCCGTATCTGCTTGATTTTATTGGTCGGGGCGGTGGGATTCGAACTCACGGCCCCCTGCGCCCAAGGCAGGTGCGCTACCAGGCTGCGCTACGCCCCGACATGTGTCAATCCTCTTCAGTATACCGCACTTTGTTCCCCTGCGATCACATCTACTAAATCTAAAATCAGCTTTCTCACTGGACGCATCAGCGGCAATGACGACGCCTTCAACAACAACACAACAATTCCCAGGCTCTTATCCAACAACAACTGCGTCCGTCGCTGACCTTCCGACCGGTCATAAATCCAAAATAGGACCATCCCCATCTGGTACATCCACAGGATCTTCGGCATCGCCTCAACCAAGTCTTCCGGCACCTTTAACTCGCTCTGTTCCAACGCAGTACGGAACTGCGCGATCCCTTCTTCGCGAATCTCTTTCGTCTCCTCACTGAACGGCGATAGCCGATGCCCAGGGTCCGCCGAATATCCCGACAGAGCCCCCAAAAACTTACGATCCGGTCCGAAATAATCGAACTTTACGTACACAAGCGCCCTAATCTTCTGTTCCAACTTGCCGTGGCTGGCCAAAGCAGCTTCCACCTTGGGCCGCATTTCCGCGTTCACTTTCACGTAGAACGCCATCACCAAATCCTCTTTCTTGGGGAAATAATAGTAGGCCAAGCCCGTGGCCACTTTTGCCTCCTGGGCAATGTCGCGCATGGTCGATTCCGCAAAGCCGCGCTCCCTAAACAACCGTAACGCGGCTTCCAAAATCTTCTTCCGTGTTTCTTCTGACTTAGCTGCCATGCCTAATCCTTATAACTCAAATTCTTAAACTTCCCGGGACAACCGTTTCGTTCAATCGCCCAAGCGCTTGTTTGCGGAACCTTGAAAACACGTAGATATTGAAAAAATGCATACCACCCAAAACCAGCAACACCAAACCCAGCTTATCTGCAAATAGTTCCATGGCCGCCCGTAGCGTTAAAACCTCGCCATAGGAGCGCAGGGTGAAGGTCACATATCCCACGTTGATCAAATAAAATCCCACCACCAGCAGATGATTCACCGAATCCGCCAGCTCCTTATTCCCACCAAACGCATCCACTAAAAACACCCCACCGCGCTGATGCAGCGTGCGCGCCACCCAAATTGTCACACTAATACTCACCAACAGGTAAGCCAAATAAGTTCCTTCAATAAACATTGTATCCTCCTTGTGTTGAACGTGTTCAAGTCCAAGGTACGCCGAATTCGTCGGCCTGTCAAGAGGTTTTTGAACCCGTTCAAGTTAACTGCGAGCCAAAGAAATGGCGATGCAAGCCGGAGAAGGTCTCGCATCGCCAAAAGGGGACTCTCAGAGCTCAAGCAGTCTATCTGGGTGGCCGAACCAGACCCGGTGTTGTAACGGATGCACTATTGCTGTTTACCGAGTAATTTCCCGACGCATCATACGCCCTGATG
Organism: Bryobacterales bacterium; assembly: GCA_043781815.1. Classification (GTDB taxonomy): domain Bacteria; phylum Acidobacteriota; class Terriglobia; order Bryobacterales; family Bryobacteraceae; genus JANXSF01. The sequence continues at coordinate 9,385 of JAYWBH010000691.1, forward strand.
TTGTAAGTGTAACTGCTGTTGTAAGTCACCGTCCAATCCGTGAATGACCTCTGATTGCCCGCTGTCGTGGCGATCACAGCCCCATCGCGAATCACCTGATAGCCAGTCACTCCCACATTGTCTGTGCTGGCCGTCCAAGCAAGATCCACTTGGTTCATCGTAACGACGTTCGCTGAAGTGATCGTCGGTGCCGTGGGTGCCTGACCATCTCCACCACCGCCGCCGCCAGTATTCACCGCCACCGTAACCTGCGCAGTGGCACTGCCTGCAGAATTTGTGGCAGTCAGTAGAAACGACGTTGTTCCACTTGGAGTAACTGACTTAGTCGATAAGCCTGTAACATCGCCCACCCCACTAATACTGACGCTGCTAGCACCAGTAACATTCCAACTAAGTGTAGTGGCTTGCCCCGCAGTCAAAACAGTTGGCGATGCCGCAAAAGCATTGATCGTCGGCACGCCTACGCTCACCGGACTATTCCAGGAAACAACAGCGACTGCCGCTCCAGTCCGCTGATAATAATCCACCGTCACCAAATGCGACCCCTGAGTCAGGTTTTGACGTGTAATGTACATCGCCCCAAACTGATCAAACCAGCGATCCAGAATTAATGTGCCATCCACATAAATGCGCATGCCGTCCGATGTGGTAGCCGTAAACGTGGTGTTTCCACTTCCGAAAGTGAAGTAACCTTGCCAGCGAACCGAAAAGTTCTTAGCCGGAACAGATGCATCGGGCAAGCTGCTTCCCCAATTGAAATTGATCTGTCCATCGGTCCTGGTGAATACCGGATTCCCGCTCAGGTTCGTGTTGTTGTAGTA
>JAYWBH010000692.1:0-3383 GCA_043781815.1 Bryobacterales bacterium
ACCATCGTGGGTGAAACACGCCAGACCAGTGCGTATTTCTGCATTGACCCGCTCATTGATCGATTCCAGAACGCAGCCCCATGTCCAAAGCGCTGCCCCCGTAAGTGCGCTGGCGCCACTGGCACAGGCGGTAAATAGTAAGTGGCAGGTGTTACTGGCTGAGGATAACATTGTAAATCAGAAAGTAGCGGTGGCAATGCTGCGGAAGTTGGGTGCCGATGTTACGGTGGCCGTCAATGGGCGCGAGGCGGTGGATTGCTATCGGCGCTCGGTTTATAACATTGTGTTTATGGATTGCCAGATGCCTGAAATGGATGGTTACGAAGCGACACGTATCATTCGCGACTTGGAACGTGACGGCAGAAGAACTCCAATTGTCGCGTTAACAGCAAACGCTATGGCGCACCATCGGGATCAGTGCTTTGATGCAGGGATGGATGACTTTTTAGGGAAACCATTTCGACCAGAGCAGTTATCGGCTACTTGTGATAGGTGGCTGAATCAGGGTGTTCCTGAGGGTCTGGAAAAAAGCACCAAAAACGAACACAGGTAAGACATACCATCGCCATTGTGACAACAACTCGCCGTACAATGTTACGAGGAGTCAGCTTCATGCTTTACCGATTTGCTTGTTGTTTTGTTTTGATGGCAACCGCTGCGTACGCCGGACATGTACCAACCGTCGATGAATTGCTGAAGGTGAAATCGGCTGGTTCGGCGGAGATTTCGCCGGATGGCAAGTGGGTGGCCTACGTCACCTCGCAAGCTGATTTTGAACAGGACGCCTTCGTGAGCCAAATCTGGATTGCTGAGGTGGCAACCCGTCGCAACTATCAGGTGACAAGAGGGACCAAGAGCTCTTCCAATCCGGTATGGTCACCGGACAGTAAGTGGCTGGCTTTTACCAGTAATCGAATTGGGGACAAGGAACAGGTTTTTGCCATTCAACCAGATGGCGGGGAAGCCATTCAACTTACTAAGTCGGAATCGGCAATTGGGGGCTTTGCATGGGCTCCAGACATGAAGACCATCGCATTTATTGCTGCTGAAGATTCGGCTAAGGCGAAGAAGGCTCGCAAGGATTCGTTAGGTGATTTTGAGGTTGTCAGGAATGATTATAGCTATCGGCATATTTTCACTTTGATCGTTGCTGATGCGATGAAGGAACCGCAGTTGGGCAAGTTGAAGACTAAGGGCAAGGACTTCAGTGTCGGTACCATCAACTGGTCGCCTGACGGAACGCGGATCGCCTTCAGTGCCACTCGAAATCCTGATCTGATCCAAGGGGGCACTGGGGACATCTACGTGCTTACCGTGTCTGACAACGGCGTAGCGAAGATCGTTGATACTCCCGGTCCTGATTCCAATCCGATTTGGTCGCCTGATGGAACTACCATCGCGTTCATTAGTGCTATGGAAAATCCGAAATTCTTTCATTCCAATCCGCGAATCGCTGTTGTTTCTGCGTCGGGAGGAAAGCCGCGATCTATTTCTGACGCTTTTGACGAGCGACCTATACTGGTGGATTGGAAGAGTGATGGCATTTACTTTAGTGGTCAGCAGCGGACTAACTCGCACTTATTCCGAGTGGACCCACAGTCGGGGAAAGTTACTAAGCTGAGTCGTCCAGAAGTGTTTCTGGGTGGTGGGTTTTCAATGACTCAAGATGGAAGTGCGCTGGCGTTCACCGCACCTTCGTCAACTTCTTTGACCGAAGTGTATGTTACAGGTAAAACGGATTTCGAACCACGGGCCATGACATCCATGACCATTCAGTTGAAGGATTTCACGCTGGGATCGCGCGAAGTGGTTACATGGAAAAGCAGCGATGGGACAGAGATTGAAGGGATATTGATCAAGCCTGCTAATTTTGACCCGACAAAGAAATATCCGCTTTTGTGCATCCTGCATGGCGGGCCGACAGGGGTGGATCGTCCAACGCAGTTGGATTCCCGTTATTATCCCGCTGACATCTGGGTGGGCCGTGGGGCGTTGGTGTTGAAAGTGAACTACCGTGGAAGTGCCGGTTACGGAGAAAAGTTTCGTCAATTGAATGTACGGAATTTGGGAGTGGGTGACGCGTGGGACGTGCTTTCCGGCATTGACGCGCTGACAGCTAAAGGTTGGGTGGATGAGAAACGAATGGGGTGCATGGGTTGGAGCCAGGGAGGTTACATTTCGGCATTTCTTACCACGTCAACCACGCGATTTGCGGCGATTTCCGTGGGAGCAGGAATTTCCAATTGGTCCACTTACTACTACAACACGGACATCACGCCGTTCACGATTCAGTATTTAGGTGCAGATCCGGCCGTTGATCCGCAGATCTATTTGAAGACTTCGCCGATGACTTCGATAACAAAGGCGAAGACCCCAACGCTGATTCAACATGGCGAATTAGATAAGCGAGTGCCCATCGCTAATGCTTACGAATTACGACAGGGACTTGAAGATCGGGGAGTGCCAGTGGAGATGATTGTGTACAAGGGCTATGGTCATGGAATCACAAAGCCCAAATCGATGAAAGCTGTGATGGAACACAATCTTGCATGGTTCAATCACTATTTATGGGCGGATGTGAAGCCCGATTTTGTAACGCTTGGGGTAAAGGCAAAAGCGTCTGGTGATGAGGTAGAGTCGGCGGTGAAGTAGCGCCGCCTTTTCGTTTGTGATGACTAAGCGGGCCATCCAGATTTTTTAGGATTCAGCCCGCCGTTGTTCGATCAATTCCTGGGACAAGGAGCTTTTGCTTTGGAGCATCCCGCGCCATGCTGGAACGGGATGTGCGGTATTTTCTGATGAGCCAATCCACAGAGCAATTGCCTCAGTCAGCGCTGCTTGAATCGTTTGACCGCGACGGATCGCTTCAGCGCGTAATGCCCTGTAGTTTTCATCGGAGAGCGTAGCCTGAAGATGCCGTTTCATGGAATGATCATGGCATGATTTATGAGTTACGGCAATAGCTCCATAGTCATTACCGCACCATTTGCTTGTGGCATTACGAAGCTCATCTTCGTGGGCTTGCGAGTTTCTTTATCCACCCAAATAGTGCCTTTTTCACCGCCACCGTCGGCAGATGCGAAATCTACTTTGTGGCAATTGAAGGTGCCTGCAGGAACGGTGATGCTTTCCATTGCCGACACTTCAATGCGGGTCAACTTTTCCTTCTGACGTTGCATATCGAAGTTGCGGAACGATGCTGTGTAACCTGGGGCCAACGGCAGCGCGGCTATGGACTGCATGGAACCAGCGCCATCAGCAAATAATGGACCAGTGAGCGGAGCGCTGATGGGTTGATCTTGCCCGTTCATGGACATTTTGCCAACCGCTTTATCCGCTTCGTAGGTGAGCCCAATCGCTAATGGACCCTGCGTTGCCTTCAC
>JAYWBH010000693.1:0-3380 GCA_043781815.1 Bryobacterales bacterium
CATCTGATAAAACTGTAGTAAGTCAGTAGCGGTGGTGTACATTCCCCATTCCGGCGCAGGATATTTTGCACCTTTGCGGAACTGCAGCGGGTCCCCACCTAGAATGGTGCCATCCGCTTTCGTCAGCTTGCCGTCCATCAACTTGTAGACCGGGGCCAGTCGTCCCTGCTTTTCCATGGGTAGGAAAAAATGGCTGTCCTTCATCCCCAACGGCTGAAAAATGCGCGACTCAATAAATCCTTCAAACGGCATGCCTGAGGCCACTTCAATGATACGACCCAACACACTGATACCAGTGTTGGAATACTGCCACTTGGAACCAGGTTCAAATTCCAATGGCTGTTGGGAATACATCAGCATGGCTTCGGCCAACGTTTTATCCATCTTCTGGTTCAGTTCCGCGAAGCCTGCAAAAGGTCCGGAAGACATGCCCGATGTGTGAGTCATGCAATCGCGCACAGTGATGGTGCGCCCAGGCTTATGCAACGTCTTTACACCGTCTTTCACTTCAACCATCATCTGCCCACGAAACTCCGGCAAATACTTTTCTACCGGATCACTAATCACCACTTTGCCTTCATCGACCAACATCATAATGGCCACTCCCACAAAGGGCTTGGTCATCGACATGATTTGAAAAATCGAATCCTTCGCCATGGGCTTGCCTGCTTCCATATCCTGCATTCCCACTGCATCAAACTCGGCAATGGTACCGTGCCGGGCAATCAAAGTCACCGCACCGGCAATGCGTTTCTGATCCACAAAAGCCTTCATGCGTTGCGGGATCTTCGCCAGTTGCGCAGGAGACATTCCCGCATCGGCACCCATTGCCAACGCAGCCAAAGATAGGAGCACAAGTGCTTTCATAGTAAGTTACTCCTTAACGGCTGAAGCCGCAATTTCGCGGAACATTTTCTGTTCTGCAAGTGAAGTCAGGGGGAATCGCTGGATCAACAAAATGCCAATCAAGTCTTTACCCGGATCCAGAAACGAATCGGTACCGTAAGCACCGCCATGCCCGTAAGCTCCCACTGCTTGCAAAGTAGTGGTGGCTCGCGCATCTTTGGCGACGGTCCAGGTGAGCCCATAACCCATGCCCGGCCCATGTCCAGCCGGATCAATTGAACCCGTGTGCAAGCCAGCCATCGTTTCCACGGATGCTTTAGACAAAAGCTGTTTACCCTTGTGGGCACCGTGGTTCAGCATCATGCGATAAAAAATAACAAGGTCACCAGCGGTGGAATACATGCCGCCTTCAGGCATTGCATACTTCGCCCCCTTGCGGAAAACGCCGTCACCCAAATCAACCAGCTTGCCATTCATTGGGGAATACACACGAGCGATCCGCGCGTAGTGTTCTGGCTTAGGAAAGAAGAAACTATCCTTCATACCGAGCGGTTCAAAAATGCGCTTGGCAAGAAATCGTTCGTAAGGTTGACCACCCACAACTTCCACAATGCGCCCCAGCGCAGCCAGTCCCGTGTTGGAATATTGCCACTGCGTACCCGGTTCAAATTTCAAGTTGAGTTGCGAATTGAACAGAGTAACTTCAGCCAGAGAACGATCCATCAAGGTGTAGATATTCGCCAATGCCGGAGGTCCAAATTCAGGTAACCCGGAAGTGTGAGTCATCAAATCATGAATTGTGATTTTACGCATCGGAGGACGAAGTTTACCGTTCTCCAAAAGCTGAAGCCCGCGAAATTCCGGCAAGATAGTTTCCACCGGATCGCTAATCGCCAGACGCCCTTCCTCCACCAACATCATGATTGCCGCCCCAGTGAACGGCTTGGTCATAGACATGATTTCGAAGATCGTGTCCGCGCGCATCGCTGTTTTATGGGCCACGTCGGCAAACCCGGTAGCAGAAAGCTGAACAATCTTTCCCTGATGTTCCACCAGCGTCACTGCCCCGGCAATTTGTCCCTTAGCAACAAACTCATTCATTCGCTGCGGGATCAAAGCCAGCCGCGCTTCATCCATGCTCGCCGCAGTAGCCGCACTCGCCATCACTACCCACAGACCAATCAAGAAGCAGTGAGACAGGCATCCCTGCCTGTCTTGTAAAGAATTCAACAATCTCTTAGTCAAGTGCCGCCGCCTCGGCCATAGCCCGGAAAGAGTCCCGTTCCGTTGGCGTTCCACCCAAATTTCGTTGAATCAAAAATATCCCAATAACCCCACGAGTAGGATCAACAAATGCATCCGTTCCAAACGCTCCGCCATGCCCGTAAGTCCCTTCAGAGCGAAGGTCGGTGGTTCCTCGCGCATCTTTCACCACCGTCCAGGTAAGTCCATAACCCATGCCAGCGCCATGCCCTGCGGGGTCAATCGTTCCAGTATGTAGCTGCGTCATAGTATCGACCGACGCTTTCGATAACAGACGCTTCCCTCCAAATTCACCACCATTCAGCATCATTGAATAGAACTTCACCAAATCGCCTGCAGTAGAAAAAAGCCCGCCAGCCGGACCAGCCATCTTCGCACCTTTGCGCGTGTAATCCACATCAGCCTTCTGTAACTTTCCATCAATCAATGAGTAAGTCATACTCACTCGATTTTGTTTTTCAATCGGTGGAGCATAGTGAGTATCTTTCATGCCCAACGGGTCGAAAATGCGCCGCTGCACAAACATTTCGTAAGGCTGATCAGACACCACTTCAATAATTCGACCCAGTGTGGCAAGTCCGGTATTGGAGTAATTCCACTTCGAACCCGGTTCAAATTCAAGGCTGAGTTGCGAGGCAATATTCCCCAATTCCGTCAGCGTACGTTGATATCGGGTATCCTGAACGGGCTTGGGGAAATCAGTAGGCATGCCGGAAGTATGCGTCATCAAGTCCAAAATTGTGATTGGCCTGGGAGCTTTCTTCAGCGTGAACGTCTTTTCGTCCACTTTGGTCACAACATATTTCTCACGAAATTCAGGCAGATACTTTTCCACCGGATCACTAATCGCCACCTTGCCTTCTTCCACCAACAATTGAAGTGCCACGCCCGTCACTGGCTTAGTCATGGACATAATTTGAAAAATGGTGTCCGCCTTCATCGGCTTCTTCGCATCCAGATCCTGATAGCCAACCGCAGAGAGACGTCCCAAAACCCCATCGCGCGCCACCAGCGTAACGGCCCCTGCAATGGAGCCACGATCAACATAAGTTTGCATCCGCGCTTCAATCGCCTCAAGACGCGAAGGGTCAAGTTTGCGAGGCACCGTCGGAGGTGCCGCAAGCAGCAGTGCAGAGAAGGCAGCAACAAGGAAGAATTTGAGTAGCATTTGAAGCATTATAACGCTGATGACCGCTATACTTGCGCATATCGAAAAGTAAACAGTTGAATCGTCTTTGCTGCAACCAATTGCCGGGTGGTGAAAAACGTTA
>JAYWBH010000694.1:0-10179 GCA_043781815.1 Bryobacterales bacterium
GCAACGGTTCAGCTAGTGAACCTCAAAACGCAAGAAGTAGCATGGGCGTACAATGTACGAAAAGCGTCAGCCAGCGCCTATCAAAGTACAGCGGAAGCCGCCGCAAAACATCTCAAGAAATTCTTTGAAGAGCATCCACAATAAAATCTGAATCTGGATACATCATGCGATAAGCATCGTGAATGTTTTCTTCCAGTTCTTCCAGCGTCGCACCTTGGCTGAAAACACCTGGAACTTGCGGAAGACAGCCCACGAACCATGGACCATCTTCCCAATATTCTAATTTGAAACTGTGTGGCATATTTGCGAGGACAAAGCTTCTACCGGTACCGACAGACATCCTTCAATAGCTTCACGCAAATTAAAATGAAGGTCTTCCATCGTCTGGCCCTGAGTGGCGCAACCGGGGATTGAGGGAACTTCTGCCCAGAAGCCACCTTCTTCTGCTTTGTGAACTATGGCGCGAATATTCATAAAATTATGGTGGAGGCGGCGGGAATCGAACCCGCGTCCGAAAAGGCTTGACCTGCCAAGACTACGTGTGTAGCCAAGTCTTCTGTCTCAACTACCGCTCAAAGATTTGGCAAAATGGCGGCGGTCCAGTCTGATTGATCTCGATTGATTGCCCCAGACGGAGACTTTCAACCTATCCCGCATTGATGACGCTGGAGGGAAACGAGGCGGGCCCCGAATCTGCAGCGGCTACCTAATTACTTAAGCAGCGTATGCTAACTGCGTGTTGGCAGTTGTGTTTTTCCGATCGTTTTACGGGAGCTCGGAACCCGACACGCCTCAACAAACCAAAACCATCCCGTCGAAACCTGTTCGCCCCCCTTTTCCATCTTCAGCATACCATTCCCCGCAAACCTTGACGACGCTTTGGTACGCCTACACAAACTTAAGACGTCGAATTCCCGGCGTGCGTTCCTGAAACGTTCTGATTTACGATACGATTGACGGAGTATCAGAATGCCGAATGTTTTTGCTGCCGTTGCCGAACCGGAAGTTGCCGAACCTGTCTTTATTGAGCGGGAAAAGAAGATTGAGCGGGAAAAGAAGATTGAGAAGGACAAGAAGGTTCCCGATAATGTTTTCAATGTCGTGCTGCTCAATGATGATGATCATTCTTACGAATACGTGATTGAGATGCTGATGAAGCTGTTTTTCGTGTCGAAATCACAAGCCTTTCGTCATGCAGAGCAAGTGGACCAGACTGGCCGCACCATCGTCATCACCTGCGGTAAGCCCGAGGCTGATTATGCTAAAGATCAGATTCAAAACTACGGAGCTGATCCGCGAATCGCCGTGTCGAAAGGCAGTATGTCGGCGATTGTCGAGCCAGCTTGAATTCAGAAGTCTCATCCGATGTTTGGTACGTGAAAAATCTGAGAAATGTTCGTCTGTCCCGGATTTAATGTCGGGGGTACGCTTTTGGTACCCTGGTATATTGCAGTGGCTTGGCATTAATGGTAATCTCGATAGAGAAGCAGGAGATTGAAATTGGCAGACCTCGTTCTCCATACAGACCCCGCCGTTGAGGCACAATTCAACCAGACAGTGGAGGCCGATATCACGGCCTTTGAAGGTGTGGCCAAAGAGTTCACTGAAGGGAAACTAACCCCTGATGAATTCCGTCCGCACCGTTTGCGCCGGGGGGTTTATACCCAGCGCCAGGAAGGTGTCCACATGATTCGTACCAAAATTCCCGGTGGAATTTTGACAGCGGACCAGATGGATGTCCTGGCGGAGTGCGCCGACGATTTCGCCGGAGGCAAAGGTCATTTAACCACCCGGCAGAACATGCAGTATCACTTTGTTCCATTGCCCCAAGTGGCGCCGCTTCTTCGTAAGCTGGCTGTGGGACGCTTGACCACGCGGGAAGCTTGCTACAACACAATTCGTAATGTCACAGCCAGTCCACTTTCAGGTTTGCGTGGCGATGAAGTTTTTGATGTTCAGCCGTATTGCAGGCAAACAGCGTTTGCGTTTCTTCACAAAGAAGCCTACGATTCCATGCCGCGCAAGTTCAAAATTGCGTTCTACACTGGCGGCGCTAAAGACGATATGGCCATTGCCATTCACGATGTTGGTTGCACCGCCGTCATCAAAGATGGGCAGAAAGGATTCCGCGTCGTGGTGGGCGGTGGTTTAGGACCGATGCCCGTGGAAGCCCGCCTGCTTGATGAATTCCTGCCTGCCGAACAATTGATTCCGCGGATTGAAGCTGTGCTGCGCTTGTTCAACAAGAACGGGAATCGCAAGAATAAAAATTTGGCTCGTCTGAAATTTGTGTTGCGAGATCGTGGTTGGGATTGGGTGAAGGAAACCATTGAAGCCGAGTATGCGGAAATTTTGAAGGGCGGTGGAGTAGCGGTTTCGACTGCCGTTCCAGAAAACTTTGCCGGCTTTCAAACAGTTGCCCCCGCACTTGGAACTGGTGCTGAACTTCCAGTAATTGGGGCCACTTCCGTTGATCCGGAATTGGACCGCTGGCTGGCTACCAACGTGGAAGAACAAAAGCAAACTGGCTATGCCATTGTCACTGTTCGTACGACGCAAGGAAATTTATCTTCGGAACAGATGCGTGGACTGGCGCGCATTGCCCGCGATGCTGGCGACAGCTATTTGCGCGTCTCCATTATGCAAAACGTGTATCTGGCTTACATTCCAGTACACAATTTGCGACGTGTCTATTCGGCATTGCTGACCTTAGGGCTGGCTGCTGGCGGTGCCCATGAAATCACCGATACGTTAACTTGTCCGGGTGCCTATTCCTGCAACCTGGCTCTTACTAAATCAATGAACCTGGGCGCGGCTTTAACTGCATCCACCAGGAAATACACCGACGTCGAAGTGAAGAAACTTTCCATCCACATTAGCGGATGTCCTAACGCCTGCGGGCAGCATTGGACTGCGGATCTGGGCTTCTTTGGGAATTCGCGGAAAATTAACGGTCGCGAAGTGCCGTACTATCTGATGATGTTGGGCGGTGGTTACGATAGCGATGGGGTGATGCGCTTTGCGGCCATGGTACAGAGCCTACCCGCCAGACTGACCACGGTGGCAGTGGATCGCGTGCTGGAACATTTCATGAAAGATCGCCAGACGGGTGAATCGTTCCGGAATTATGTGCTTCGCAACAAAATCACCTTCTTCAAAGAATTGACTGCAGACTTAGTGAAGCCGACGGAGATGGATGAAGATATGTACAAGGATTGGGGTGATGATGTGACTTATTCCTTGCAACTGGGTCGCGGCGAGTGCGCCAGTTAGCGCAGGCAGGCCAGCACTTTTGTGTTGCGGATGCAGACCAAGCCGTTTCCAATGGCCGGGAAGGCGCGAATTTTTCCGTCCATTACTTTGAAGTTACCAACTACTTCCAGCTTTTCAGGATTCGGTTTAATCTTGAAAAGCTGGCCGTCATCGCGAAGAAACATTAAGTGATCCTTCAGCAGCGTGACCGTTCCACCCCCTGGACCGGCGAGCATTTTCCAGGCGACTCTCCCTGTTTTCATTTCCACTGCTCGTAATTGCTGACCAGTTTGTGTGGGTCCATGCAGGCCGTACAGGAACCCATCTTTCAGCACTGGGGTGGCATAATGGGCGGAAATTGCGTCGTCACCGGACCATAATTCGGTAGGGGGACTGGTTGAAAAATCCACCACAATTGCCCCCACGGCGTAGTTGGAGGAAATGAATAACAGATTGCCATCGACAATAGGAGAAGCGACGTTGGCCGAGGCGTGGGCACGGGCTCGCCAATGTTTTTCGTAGATGATTTTCCCTGTATCTTTATCTGCGACAACAATGCCTTCCCTGGTAAAAAATACTACTCCGAACTTAGCTGCCGCTGGTGAGGAATAGCTCATTTCATGATTGGTGGCTTTCCAAATATTCTTCCCGGTGGCCGGATCAAACGCGCCGATACCAGCTTTTTTAGAGCCGATGTTGAGGTACAGTTTGCCGTCGTAAATCAGCGGTGAGCAACCCGCCCCGAAGTATCCTTTTTCAACGTTAAATTGCTTGTGAACGTCCACCCGCCACAGCTTGATTCCGGTATTAAGATCAATGGCGTGCAGAACGCCTTCGGCACCGAAGGTAAAGACTTTGCCATCGGCGACGGTAGGGGCGGACCGTGGACCGTCGTCAAATCCGAAATCGTCTTTGTAGTTGGTGGGATATTCGAAAGTCCAAAGAGTCTTCCCAGTGGCGGCTTCCCATGCATCCACAATTTCCTTCTTTCCTTTGCGATGAAACAGGATCACCTTGCCATTGGCGATCACAGGTGCGGCAAAGCCTGCACCAACTTCCTTTTCCCAGGCGACGGAAGAGGGCCAGGCGACGTCGGAATCGGTATAAATCCCATTGCGATTCGGACCCAACAGTTGGGGCCAGTCGTGGAAAAAAAGTATGGGGAAAATTAGGAGCGCGAACATTCACTTTGAGGGTACTTCTTGTTGGGTGGCAGCTACAATAGGGGAGTGAGGAAGTTTTACGTTCAAAATTTCGGATGCCGAGCCACACAGGCTGATGGTGCTGCCTTGGAATCGCTACTGGCGGCTAAGGGGCTGAATGCCATTCCCAGTCGTGCTGAAGCCGACCTGGTGATTCTGAACACGTGCACAGTAACCGCTGCTGCCGATGATGACGTGCGCAGCACAGTGCGTCGAGTGCATCGTGAAAATCCTGCTGCAAAAATCCTGGTCACTGGATGCTATGCCCAGCGCGCTCCAGATGAACTGGCGGCTATGGCTGGGGTGGAATGGGTGGTGGGCAATTCCCACAAGACGCAGATTGCTGATATTGTCACGGCCACCGAATATCACGGCAACATTCATTTGAGTGATATTTTTGAGCAGCACGATTTTCTATCTGCGCCTGTAGAAGATTCGGCTGGCGATAGAGCGCGTCCCAACTTAAAGATTCAAGATGGCTGCAACAATCGCTGCTCTTTCTGCATTATCCCCTTTGTGCGTGGCCGCAGCCGCAGCATGCCTGTTGGGCAAGTGGTGGAGCAGGTTCGACAACTAAGCACCCGCTATCGTGAAGTGGTTTTGAGTGGCATCAACCTGGGACGTTGGGGCCGTGAACCGGGCAGCACGATGCGCCTGGTTGACCTGGTGCGTCTGCTGTTAGAAGAGACCAGTATTGACCGGCTACGTCTTTCCAGTGTTGAGCCGATGGATTTTTCCAACGAACTATTGCAACTGATGGCCGATTCCCCGCGAATCGCCAAGCATGTCCACGCTCCGCTGCAATCGGGAAGTGACACGGTGCTGCGGCGCATGCATCGCAAGTACAGGCCGCGACATTATGCCGATCGCATCCTACGGGCTCGCCAACTGATGCCCGATGCAGCGATTGGGGCTGATGTGATGGTTGGATTTCCTGGTGAAACGGAGGAAGAGTTCGAACAGAGCCACAGTTTTATTGAAAATCTGCCGTTCACTTACTTGCACGTGTTCACTTATTCAGAACGTCCTGGCACGCCAGCAGCGGAGGCCGGTAATGCGATTCCGATTCCGATTCGCAAGCAACGCAACAAAGTATTACGCGATTTAGCAGCGCAGAAGCACCTGGAATTTCGACGAAGCATGGTGGGTCGTAAACTGTCAGTGGTGACGTTGGGTGATGGCAATTTTGCCCTGAGCTCAAACTACTTGAAAGTGGAGTTGGCGGAACCGCGATCAGCGAATTTGCTGCTGGATGTCCAAATTGAAGGGGTTACGGAAAACAATCTTCGCCAGGCATCTTTGCTTACGGTTCTTGTTTAATTGGCAGAAGAGTCCTTCCATAACTGGGAAGGACTCTCCCTGATCGCTATTCGGAAACTGTACGACGTCGCAGTGCCAAAGCGGCAATTCCGGCAGCCACCAGAACAAACGATGCCGGTTCTGGAGTTGGCGAGCCGCTAAATCCGCCAACAGTTCCAAAGTCCAGCAAAATTCCGCTACCCGCAACGGACCAGACCCCATTTGACGCTGTGTTAAAAAATGGGTTGCCCAATGTGGACCCATTCGTTTTGACAGCAGCAGGGGTAGGTCTGCCTAAAGTTTGAAACCCGATGGAAAAATTAGTGGCGGAAGGAAGCGTTACTGGAATGGTTCCGCTAACTATAAAGTTGAAAAAACCAACATCGGCTTGGGTGAAAGTGAAAGGGTTGACCAAGTTTGTGCCAGTGTAGTTGAACGAAACCAAATTCGACAACAAAATGGAACTACCTTGGCTGTAGTTGCTTAGTACCAAGGTTGCATTGGCTGTACCTGCACAATCGGAACAAGCTCCGGTGAAGTAGAAGGTTGAATTTGGATTTATAGCTGCGGCGTTCAAGGTGGGGATTGACAGAGTTAGCATCGCAATGACCGGGACTGCGCGCAAGAAATTGAATTTACAACTGAACATGGGGAGATCTCCTAGGGAAACAGCTTATTTTGTTTTATTTTTGTACTCAGTACTGCTAGGACCAGTTTACTATATAATTCACTGATTAAGGACTACACATGAATATCACAAGACGCGACATTGGTAAGCTGGCGCTGGCCGCTTTCCCTGCGGCCAGCCTGTTGGCCAAGCCTAACTCAAAGTTTGGCGGAGTTCAGATTGGCATCAACGCCCCGTACAGTTTTCGAGGCTTGCCCGGAACTGCCGACGACATTCTTAAATACATGACGGACTTAAACTTAAGTGCCGTTGAGTTGCGTACCCAACCGGTGGAAGCATTCCTTGGCGCACCCGCCATTCCTGGAGCTGTCAATGGCCGTATTCAAGGTAAGGGCACGCCGGAACAGCAAGCCGCAATTGCAGAACTGAATAAATGGCGTCTGGGACTTTCCATGGACAAGGTGAAGGGCTTTCGGAAAAAGTATGAGGATGCCGGAGTGCTCATCCAAGTTGTCAAGGTGGATGGGATTGACACCATGCCCGAAGATGTTGTCGATTACTTTTTTACAGTTGTGAAAACTTTGGGTGGAAAAGCGTTATCTTGCGAAATTCCTTTGAGCCGAACGAAATGGCTGGGGGAAATTGCTGCCAAACACAAAGTGATGGTGGGGTACCACGGTCATGCAAATATGCACAATCCCGAAGCGTTCGCCAAGCCGGAAAGTTGGGAAACGGCAATGGCGTTTTCTAAATATAACGGCATCAATCTGGATCTTGGACATTTCATCGCGGGCAACAATGTGTCACCTGTGGAGTTTCTAAAAAAGCATCATAGCCGCATCACCCATATTCATTTGAAAGATCGGAAGCTGAACGATGGTGCTAATTTCCCGTGGGGGCAAGGGGATACTCCCATCGCCGAAGTTCTGCAATTGATGCGCAAGGAAAAGTACCCGTTTCAGGCCACCATTGAATTCGAATACAAGACTCCGGAAGGCTCATCGGTTCTTGCAGAAATCGGCAAGTGTGTCGATTTCTGCAAGAGTGCATTGGCTTAACAGTTACAGAATTTTGCTGAGATTTTTGTAGCAAACTTTAGCGGCGGCAATGGAATCGCCCCAATCCGCCGCATTGTCCTGTTCAATGCAGAAGTGTTTCATGCCAGCCATTTCCGCCCCGGCGAAGATGGACTTATAATCCACTTCGCCTTGGCCGATTGGAACTAACGTGACGGCTCGCATACGGGCTCTTTGATCCAAATCTGCTGGAAGAATCTTAATTCCCCGTGCGTCTTTTACGTGCCACAGCTCAAAGCGTCCGGGATTCTTTTTGAACATTTCAAGAATATTCTGTCCGGCCACGCTGGCCCATCCAATATCCAGTTGCATGGCTACCAGCGCCGGATCCGTTTCGCCAAGCAGAATGTCGTAAGGTCGTAGCTTGCTGCCTTCTATGCGCTGGAACTCTTGTGCGTGATTGTGGAACAACATCTTCATCCCGAATTTTGTGGTGGTCTTTCCGAACTGGTTCAAATCGGCAGCAGTGCGTTTCACCGATTCTTCGGTGACCCCTTGAGCGCCTCGCGCAGCAGGGTTGCGAATTTCTGTGTACTTTAGCCCCATAATCTGGAACCCTTCCAGTTCCTTTTCCAGATCAGGACCGACCGTGGCTGCTTCATGCGTGCTGGGCATGCTCAGCCCAAGACGATCCAACAATGCTCGGAATTGCTTGGGTTGAAGGCCACCGTAATGGGCACCGGCTGGTTCAATTTCTTTGTAGCCGATTTCGGCAACTTTGGTCAGCGTACCTTCAAAGTCTTTGGAGGCAAGATCGCGAACGGTGTACATTTCCAAGCCAATCTGCTTTTTCCAATCGGTTGCGGCAGCAGCTAGGCTGGCGGTGGCACCAAGTGCTGTGAACTGCTTCAAGAAAGTTCGTCGATTCGTGTTAGTCATTTTAATTTTCCTGTTCCATTTTACATGGATGGGCACCTTGGTAATTTTTTAGAAATTGGAATAAAAACTTAGCTCGCATGCGGAGTTGTGTTGGGGAGCAAGCAAGTGAAGCCCCAGCACACCAGGCAATCGATCTACCCTTCGGTGATCTCGCTGATAAAAACGGGGCGATGCTCATCTAGCGATTTATAACAAGCGTCGACCAGTGCCATAGTACCCAGATTTTCACGACCACTAAGTTTCGGCTGGCGACCTTCGGTGAGGCTATCCAGTAACTCCCCCATGGTGCCGCCGAATGCATCGGGGAACCAGACTTCATTCCATTGAGGTGCAGTCCATATTCCGGGATTGTGCACCGTGGAATATTGAATGGTGCTGGGAACTGCGTTGGGATATCCGGGCCACCCAATAGTTCCGTGGGCCAGCCCTTCAGTGCCCTCAACACGCCACTTAATGTAATTATCGGAAGTAGCACCTTCCCGTACAGGCCCAGCCCAAACGTCATCCCAGGCCGATGCCCGCATGCCATTTGCGTATTCCAGAATATAGAGCGTGATGCCATCACGATGGGCGAACTTCGTGCGCGGGTCGGTGCAGGCGCTGACGTATACGCTTTGCGGATCTCCGAACAGAAAGCGAAAGCAATCCAAGTGATGGATGCTCATTGCGGCCAATGTCAGTCCGGGATATTGGTGCAGCCATGGCTGCCAGTGGGGGATGGCGCGCATCTCAATGGTGGCCAGCACGGGCTCACCCAAATCGCCACGATCCAATAAAGTTTTCAAAGCGCGGATGGACTGGTCGTAGCGCATGTTCTGATTCACGGCGAGCACGATACCGGCATCCTCGCAGGCTTTCACCGTGTTCAGAGCATCGGAGTAATTCATAGCTAACGGTTTCTGGGCGAGGATGCCGCGAATGTGAGATTTGTGCTTCACGGCTTCAGCGATGATTTGTGGCTGTAAGTCTGGAGGAAGTGCGATGTCCAACACTTCAATTGTGGGATCGGCAATGAGTTCCTGATAGGAATCGTAGACGCGTTGAATGCCATACTGCGCGGCAGTTTCCAGCGCTGTTTTTGCAGTTCTGTTGGTGATGGCAACCACATTCAACTGCAGCTTGCGATACGCGGCAAGGTGGACTTCCCGCATGATGAATCCGCACCCAATCGCACCAATGCGCCAATCCATTCGGATAGGCGGTTGAGGCATGTGGTTTAGCTGGAGGCTATTCACTCCACCAATCCGAAAGCCATAATCCCAGCCCCTGCCGCCACTGCCACAATTTCCTTACCCCCGAATTGATAAACCATTGGAGAAGCCTTCCAATTCACACCGATGGGGAACGTCCACAGAATCTTCCCAGTGGATGCATCGGCAGCGGCAAATGCTCCGCTATCTTCTCCGAAGAAAACTAGTCCCGTGGATGTGGCCAATGTTCCACCCCAGGAATTGGCCGTACCAATTTGCGGAACCTCCCATTTCACTGCGCCTGTCTGCAGGTCCAGCGCACGCAGAATGCGCACAGGCTTGGTTGCCGGATCAACCCGCTGCCCTCCGCCAAGGAAAGCACGGCCCAATGCGAACTCCTCTTCACGCTTTGTGTAAATGGAACATTTCTCATTGGTCTGCATATAGAATAGACCGGTAATTGGATTCCAGGATGGCGAATACCAGTTGGTTGCGCCATCTTGCGAAGGGCAAACTCTGGTGCCTGCGGGGCTGGGTTCCTGATTCGGTTGCAACATGGGACGACCATCGGGGCCAATGCCGCTAGCCCATGTCAGCTCTTTGATGAACTGCTTGGCCAGCAGCAACTTTCCATTGGTCCGATCAAAAACATA
>JAYWBH010000695.1:0-3370 GCA_043781815.1 Bryobacterales bacterium
GAAAGTGGATGAACAATCGTTTGTTGGGCTGCCTGGCAATGGCCCGGTGCCGCCCCAAGCTGTCTCCGCAGAATTGAAAGATGCAGCATCGGATAACGATCCTACGGGCATGTTGTGCAACGCCGTGCCCAGCGGAACCTTCCAAGGGAAAGTGGCACTCATCCTGCGCGGAATTTGTCCTTTCGAAACAAAATTGAATAATGCGCAGTCAGCCGGTGCGGTCTCCGGCATAATTTACGCTGCTCCAACATTACCGAATGTATTTCGCATGGATGTGGGAACGGCGCAACTTCCAGCATTAGCAATCAGCAATGTAGACGGAATCAAATTGAAGGATCGCATCAAAGCCGGATCGGCTACAGCGACGTTGCAGTTTTCGGCATTGGCAGTTGTCCAGGACACCAAGAAACTTGCGGATTTCAGCTCCCGTGGACCATCAGTAGACATGGGCATCAAGCCCGACCTGGTCGCCGTGGGTACCGACGTTTCCACTGCCGCGCAAAGCAAATTTCCCGCCGGATCCGTCTATGCTAAAAGCGGGCACACGGTAATTGATGGCACCAGTTTTTCCTCACCAGCTATGGCCGGAGCAATGGCCGTGGTGAAAGGGGCTCGGCCCGGGCTGACCGTCGCTCAGTACCGGTCCCTGTTGGTCAATAGCACGTCACCCATGATACTGACCGATGGCACACTTGCCCCAGTAATGGTGGCTGGCGCTGGGATATTGAATCTGGATTCGGCACTTGCCACTAACACCGTTCTGTCCCCGGTATCAGCGACTTTTGGAGTGGGGGATCGCAATCCAGACCGAACTCGCGAAATTCAAATCACCAATCTTGGCAAAGATGCCGATACGTTTTCCATTGCTGTAGCCAGCACAGATGCGACGTCTGCGGTGGTTGATCCAGCCACCATACAAATTCCAGCCGGAGAAAGTAGAAAGGTGAATTTGAGCTTTCGGGGGAAGAATATCGCCAATGGCGAATACCAGGGATTCGTGACTGTCAAGGGTATCAATTCGCCTGTAGAATCGCGGATGGCCTACTGGTATGCTGCGCCAACTTACGTCCCCACAAAGGTGAAACTGTTAACCCAATTCCTGCCCATTTCCGGGCGGGTGAATTCCAGCCAGACGGTGGATTTTGTGTTGCTAGACGCAACGGGTGTACCGATCACAACAGAAATGCCCAAAATCACCGTAATTTCCGGCGATGGACGGGTGGGCGATTTGAAATCGTACGACCCGTTTAATCCCGGTTTGTGGGAAGTGACAGTGATCTTAGGCCCAGCGGCAGGTCTAAACGTGTTCCACATAGAATCCGGCGATGCCAAGCGCGACGTGACGATCAGCGGACAATAGCGATGAGCTGTGTTAATCTATAGAAGAACTGTTAAACCCCTGTTGCGCCCGTAGCTCAGCTGGATAGAGCGTCTGGCTACGAACCAGAAGGCCGGGTGTTCGAATCACTCCGGGCGCACCACTTAAACCTATTAAAATCAATTGATTACAGTGAATCTTCCGCTCTCTGCGGAATCTGTATTTTCCCCGTTGTGCCCAATTTTGTGCCCACCCTGTGCCACGTTAGCCTTCATCATCTGTTCGCGAACTTTGTCCGGTTGCGGGTGAACGTAGCGTTTCGTAGTGGCAAAATCGGCATGACCCGCAACATGCGCAAGCGTATATGGGTCTAATGCTGAAGATAATCTTGTAAGACAAGTGTGCCTGAAAGCGTATGGCGGAAAATACTCAACTCCACCTTCCTTGCAAGCGTTCTTGTGCTTTTTCTTAATCGTAGTTGATTCGATATGGCCGCTCCGCGTTAACGCTGGAAACACCCATTCGGAACCTTCCGCAGCCGTTCTGCGCATTTCGAGTATTGATGCCGCTCTCGGAACTAGTGGAATAGACCGTCGCGCTTGTGCCGTTTTGCCGTGGCTGATCTTCAAGCAACCGTCGCGAACTTCATCCCAACGCAGCCTATAGCACTCCTCCGGGCGCAACCCACAATCGATCAGGAGTATTGCGATATCCCGTAGTCTGTTTGGATCGGATGGCACTATGGGCACTTCTCCCCGCATTGTTGCCCTTATGCCTTCTTGAGCGGCTCTGTAGGCTTTCATCGTTGCCTCACCGTCCGCAATGGCCGCTTGCAAGTACTTGGCTTCTTCTTCGTATGTCAAAACTCTATCCCGTTGCGTTTCGCCCGGAAGCATTCGGACAACAGGCAGAACTTTCTCCACCGTTCCCCATTCCATCGCAAGTTTGAACATTCGGCGCAATACTTCAAGAATCCGATTAGTGGAAGAAACGGCCATATTGGCTCCTCGCATCCTCTCCATGAAGCTTGTGATCTGTTCCTGACGGATTTCATCCATCGCCGTATTGGCGAACGCTGGAAAGGCCAATAGGTGCTTTAACCCGTTTTGGTAATACAGATGGGTTTTCGGCTTTTCTGAACAATGTTGCAGTAGGAACGGCTTGAAGCTTACCTCTGCGAATTCTTTGAGCGTTGGAACCTTTTGCTTATCTCTAATTCCAACCTCGCCCTTGGCAAGAGAGGTTTTGTGCGCCGATTCCATTTGGACGGCAACACGTTTATTGGCTTGCTTAGTGCTTTCGCGAAACTGTTCACCGTTCCAAGTGAACTTGTACCACCAAACGTTACCGCGCTTATAAACTGCCATGCTCCACCTCCTTGCCTTGAGTTCGCTTCCCTGTCAGAATCCTGTTAACCACAACTCCATGCCACCGCTTGCCCGTGCGCGTTGGGATGTTCTCTTCGTTCAATTTTGCCGCGATACGATCAAAACCCAGTCCTTCGGCCTTTAATGCCTTGATACGGTCCAAGGCTTCGGCTTCGGACTCATAAAAGCCGAATGGCTTGCGGCCTTCACAGTGGCCGGTTTGCGCCTTCTTGCGCAACCGTGCGCCGCGAAGCTTGAGTACGATTTGGCTTTTGTCGTACTGCGCAACCGCGCCCATCAGTTGACGCATTAGAATACGCGTCGGGTCCGTCGCCATTAGATCCGGTTCGGCCACCGAAATCAAATCGAAGCCATGCCGCTTTAGATCGGCGATGATCGTTTCTTGAACCATCAAATCTCTTGCCAGACGATCCAACTTCTCAATGATGATTGTGCGAACGCCATTCGAGTGCAACGCGGTCATTAGTTCCGCCCAGGCCGGACGGTTGGCAGATTCCACCGTACCGCTAACGCCTTCTTCTCGGAACACGTTCACAATTTTCAAATCGTGCGATTCGGCATACTGACGGATTGCTTTCAACTGACGCGGGAACCCGTCACCGCCTACTTGGCCTTTTCCGCTGACTCGAAGGTATCCATGCACTTTGGTCATGAGTCAAGAATA
>JAYWBH010000696.1:0-10140 GCA_043781815.1 Bryobacterales bacterium
GCCTCCTGGGTGGAGTTCGGCTATCTCTAGAGTATCGAAAACGGAGGAGGATTTCAAATTGCAGTGTTCGTAGAGCAGTCAGTTTTGCCTGCTACCTGCCGCTGCAAGGTTCCAAGCGCACTGCCCGAACTACTGGATAGGTTGCGACGTTTTGCACCAAGAAGGCACCGGGTTTCAGGAAGTTCACTGGAACAGTGATCTCGAATTCCGATCACGATCTCCATAAAGGGCACTCACGACGAGAGCGGGCCGGACCTTTTCTACCATGCCGAGGTCCCACAGCCAAACCTCACCGCGAAGGGGTGTCATTATGGCTCGCCTCTTCGGCATCCAGCATGCTGAAGACTTCGTCGGCTGCACGAGCCGTTTCGTCGTCGGTAAGCGAGCCCGAATCGAATGGAATCGCTCGGCGGAAAAACTCTGCCGTAAAGGCTCGCCGTTCTTCAGTTGGCAAAGCATCGAATGCGTCAAGCAACTGGCTCGTTTTGCGGCTCATATCCTAAGCTTAGACCCACCGGTGTGGGGAAGCAAGCTCTCGATTTGGCATCCGTTGGGACATCCTGGGGACAGAGACAACCCCATGTCTCCCAAGCGTTTGTGGGGCAGGCAGTTTTGCCTGCCAAGCCCGCAAGGGCTTTCTTCCACCTTCGAGCCCCCCAGGAAAACTTCCACCTGTACCAAAAGACTCGAGCCAAAGCCAGCGCCACCGTGTCCGTGCACCTGCCCCGCTTCCAAACAGACACTCCCACAAAACAATCCACAATCATAAAAATCCGCCGACAAGCAAGCCGCCACAAGCTCTGCACCACCCCCAAATTCCCACTGTTTACACACGCGAGATCTTTTCCCAATGGGGATTGAAGCCGGCCATGGGATAATGAAAACGTATGCGTAACCAATGGACGGCTTCGCGCCGAAACGACCCCATCCGAACTCAGCTCCACTATGCCCGCAACGGCACGATAACAGGTGAAATGGAGTATATCGCCAAGCTGGAAAAATTGCCGGTTGAAACCATTCGCGCCGAAGTAGCTCGCGGCCGGATGATCATTCCCGCCAACATCAACCACACAAATTTAGAGCCCATGGCCATTGGTGTGGCGTCCAGGTGTAAGATCAATTCCAACATCGGGAATTCGTCCACCACATCCAACATTGAAGGCGAACTGGAAAAACTTCGCTACTCCGTCAAATATGGTGCCGATACCGTGATGGATCTTTCCACCGGTGGTGACATTGCCGAAATTCGTAAAGCCATTATCGCCAACTCTCCTATCCCCATTGGCACCGTACCCATTTATGAAGCCTTGTCCCGTGTCCGTCGCGTTGAAGATCTGAACAAGAACGTCATGCTGGACGTCATTGAAGAGCAGGCTGAACAGGGTGTGGATTATATGACCATCCATGCTGGCGTGCTCATTCAGTACATCCCTCTCACCACCAAGCGCATTACTGGCATTGTCAGTCGTGGCGGGTCCATTCTTGCTGAATGGATGGTGAAGAATCACAAACAAAATTTCTTATACGAATGCTTTGACGATATTTGCAAGATCTTCCAAAAGTATGACGTCAGCTTTTCTCTAGGTGATGGCCTGCGTCCCGGCTGTCTTGCCGATGCCAGTGACGAGGCTCAATTTGCCGAACTGAAAACTCTGGGCGAACTGACTCGTCGTTCCTGGAATTACGATGTGCAGGTAATGATTGAAGGGCCCGGCCATGTGCCTATGGACCAGATTCAAATGCAAGTCGAAAAGGAAAAGGAACTCTGCTTTGAAGCGCCTTTCTATACCCTTGGACCACTTGTCACCGATTTCGCTCCCGGTTACGATCACATCACCTCCGCCATTGGCGCGGCCATGATCGGCTGGTATGGTGCTTCCATGCTCTGCTATGTCACACCAAAAGAGCACCTGGGGCTGCCCAACAAAGAGGACGTCAAACAGGGCCTCATCGCCTACCGCATTGCCGCTCATGCCGCCGACATTGCCCGTCACCGACCCGGTGCCCGTGACCGTGACGATGAACTGAGCAAAGCTCGCTATAAGTTTGATTGGCGCAAGCAGTTCGAACTTTCTTTAGATCCTGAAACAGCACAGGCCATGCACGACGAAACGTTGCCCGAAGATGGTTTCAAAGATGCCCACTTCTGCAGCATGTGCGGACCTAAATTCTGTTCCATGAATATCAGCTCTAAAGTGGAAGAGTTTACTGCCGCCGATGCCGAAGCTATCCTCAACCCGGCTTTTGTGCAAGTAGCCACCTCCTCCGCATCGGCCAACGATTAAGCCAATGCAATGCAATTCCGACGATCGCATACTGCTCCTCAGTATTCCCAATGAGGAGCGCTTGCGGTGGTTTTCTTCTTTAGTTCCAGGTGGCGCTTTAGTAGCTATGGGCGATGAGGACGCGGTCTTCACCATGCGTGATGCCTGCCGCGATCTGCTCAACGCGATGATCCACCCTGGAGCGGTTGAACCCATTCCGTGGGGCGATGCCAGCTTCCATCACGTGGTAGTGGAGACCACCACCTGTTCACCTAAGGCTCTGAAAGAAATCTGGCGGGTGCTGTTGCCCGATGGGTCGCTTTGGATTACTGCCGGATCAGAAACACTGCGGTTTCAGCGAAAAAGTTAGGCATGGCGTGCAGTGGTTCGGTTCCAGCCAAATAAATGTTTCTTTCAACCGTCCAGCCTTCCTTGGCCGCCAGCATCTCAAAATCGTGAACCGTCAGAAAGTGAATGTTGGGGGAGTCATACCAATCGTGCGGGAACAGTTTGTTCTTCGGCGCTCTGCCAGTGAACAAATGCGCCATTCGTACAGACCAGTGCCCAAAGTTGGGGAAGGCCACAATAATACGTTTGCCCACCCGCAGCATCTCTCGCAAAACCTTCAACGGTTGGCGCACTTCAAGCAACGTCTGGCTTAGAATCACGTAGTCAAAAGCGGCGTTGGGATAATCGTACAGGCACTGTTCCAGGTCACCCTGATAGGCCGATACGCCACGTGAAATCGCCCGCTGCACCTTTTGTGGATCAAGTTCCACACCGCGAGCGTCCACGTTTTTATTTTCGGCAAGCCATGCCAGCAAGTCCGCATCGCCGCACCCAAGGTCTAATACCCGCGACCCCGGTTCAATGATTTTACTGATGATGTCGTTATGGACGGCAAGTTGGGCCACTTAGCGATTCAACTCCTTAAAAGTCTTGGCCAGAAATCCCTTAACCAATTCCGTCTGTTCATTCACTTGCACCAAAAATGCATCGTGCCCGTAGTTCGATTCCAATTCGCAATACGCCACATCATGATTACGACGTCGCAAGGCGTTCACAATCTCTTGCGATTGATAGCTGGGGTACAACCAGTCCGATGTAAAGCTGATTACCAGGAAGCGTGTACTGGCTGATTCCAGGGCCGCCGTCAGCGTTTTCTCACCGTTATGGGTCAGGTCAAACAGATCCATCGCCTTGGTGATGTACAGGTACGAGTTCGCGTCGAACCGGTCTACAAATTGGCTGCCACGATAGCGCAGATAGCTTTCCACCTCAAAGATGTCATCGTTTTCCCGCGTCCGTCGTCCGAATTTCTGGCGCATGGATTCGTCACTCATATACGTGATGTGACCCACCATCCGGGCCACTGCCAAGCCCCGTGCCGGCGGTTTGCCAATATAGTAATCGCCACCATTCCAGTCAGGATCGGCCATCACAGCTTGCCTGCCCACTTCGTTGAAGGCAATTTGCTGCGCACTATGCCGTGCCGTTGAAGCAATGGGAATAGAAGCAGCCACCGCATCGGGATACTGCACCGCCCACTGCAATGCCTGCATCCCGCCCATGGATCCGCCAGCCACCGCCAGCAGTTTTGGGATGCCTAAAAATTCGGTCAGTTTGCGTTGCAGGCGAACCATGTCCGCTATGGTGATTACCGGAAAACCCATTCCATAAGGTTTGCCAGTGGCCGGGTCTTTCGAGGAAGGCCCGGTGGAACCTTTGCATCCACCCAAAACATTCGCACAGATCACAAAATACTTGTCCGTATCAAATGCTCGACCGGGACCAATCATGTTGTCCCACCAACCTTGTTGGCCACCAATTTTTTCGATGCCTGCCGCATGAGCATCGCCGGAAAATGCATGCGTAACCAAAATGGCATTGGTGCGATTCTGGTTCAATTCGCCATACGTTTCATAGGCGCAATCAATTGGACCCAGGGTCACCCCACAATCCAGGTTGATTGAATCAAAAGTTGTGATTTGTGTTTCGACTTCCACTAAGACCTCAGCATAGCGCGACTCTTCCCAATGCCCCAAGAAAGTTTACTGCTGTAGATCTGCTGGGCCTGCTTCCTTCGTATACTTTAGGTAACGGAAATGACCACTGGTTCAATTGAAGTAACCATTCTTTCGTTGCCAGTTAGCGGCGTCAATGTTGTGCCCGGCACCTTCCGCGATCAATTGCCCCGTGGTCCGGTGATCGTTTATTTCCTTCGTCACTTTGGTTGAATATTTTGTAGAGAGGGCGTAACGGGCTTACGTCGAACCACGGAAACTCTTTCGGGATATCCACCGGTGCTGTTTGTCTTCCGCGGGACACCCGAACTTGGTAAAGAGTTTTTCGATCATTTCTGGCCAGAAGCCAAGGGGATCGCCGATCCTACAGGCGATCTTTTCCGTTCCTTCGGATTATTCCGGGCAAGCTGGTGGAGACTGCTCGGTCCCATGGTCGTCCTGGCAGCAATTCGTGCCTTGTGGAATGGCCATCGCAACGGCAGTCCGGTACCCGACACAATGCGTAATCCAGGGCTTTATATTATTGAAAAAGAAGCAATTGTTTGGGAGCACAACTTCCATCACATCGGCGATCACCCCAATTTTGCCTCGCTCCAAAAATGGGGTTCCAAAGCTCTATAGTTTCCTTGTGTCCGTGCCGATAAGCATTAAGGCACATGAATCGAAACAAGGCGAAGAATACTCAATCGGGGAATACGATGATCGAAACGGCTTTCATCCTGGTGCCGTTTTTCGCTTTGATGCTTGGCGTAGTCGATTTCTCACTGACGGTATTCCTAAAAAGTACATTGCAAAGTGCGGTGAATGAAGGGCTTCGCTATGCAGTGAGCGCACAAACACTTCCTGGAAAATGTCAGGAAGAGTCCATTAAACAAGTGGTTGCTGGAAACGCCATGGGCTTTTTGTCCGGAACGCGTGCCAAGACCATTGCCATCAATTACTATTCCTTTAACGATCTGTCTCGACCCGTTTTGGGCCCCACCGGCAATCAACCGGGCAATGTAGTTGAGGTAGTGGTGCAGAACTATACCTGGAACTGGCTGGCCTTTGGGCGAGACCCGCTGCATATTTCCGCCTTTGCCGCCGACCGTATGGAAGGCCGCTCGGGGAGTTCCTCTCAACCCTGTCGTTAATCAAAGCCAAATAAGCAAAGCAAAAGACATCCATGCGCACCCGGTCCACCCTTCAAAGCGGCAGTAGCATTCTGGAGTTCGCCATTGTCATCCCCTTGTTCACGTTGATGCTATACGGGGTGTTCACCACCGGGATGTCCATTTCCAAAGCGCAGCAGGTGTCCACACTGACTCGTGAAGCTGGAACCATGTTTTTGCGATTCGTCGATTTCTCCATCCCCGGCAACCAGGCTTTGCTGATTCGGCAAGCCAGTGGTTTAGGCCTGATAGCAGGCGGGGGCAATGGTGTCATTGTTCTATCAGCCTTCAAAATGATTGGGGAAGGGGATTGCATTGCCGGCGGGTTTGAACCGCGCAATTGTCCTAATTTTGGGTATCCGGTGGTCGTAAAACGACACTTAATCGGCAATAAAGACCTGTTTAAGAGCACTTTTGGTGCTCCAGAAGCAGCTTTTTTCGAAGAAAATGGCACCATTCCGGCCTCAAAGTACCTCACCGACATTGGTTGTCGTGCCGAAAAATTGGAAGCTTTGGTAGCCCTCGCCGCAGGGGAAAGCGCCTATTTATCGGAAGGCTTTTTCCGCACCCCAGAACTGGATATACCAGGCTATCAGCGCGATTCTACTATCTATCAAAGAGCAATATTTTGATGCACATACAGGCTAAGCAACGGGGTATCGCCATTATTACCACGGCTGTTTCATTGACTCTTTTGATCCCCATTTTAGGGCTCGGGGTGGATGCCGCCATGTTGTGGGCCGCCCGTACCAAATTGAATTCCGCCTGCGATGCCGCCGCCCTGGCCACTGCCCGAAATCTGGGTGTAGGGGCCAATCTTCCCGATCAAATTGCCTATGCCACCGCTCGCGGAGAGGCATTTTTTCAAGCTAATTTCGATGCCCGAACGTTTCGTGCCGATCCAATCCTGCCGCTCATCCGCATTGTGGAAACCAGCGACTCCAACCTGGAAGTTACGGCAACGGCAAGACTTGCCATCCCTTTGTATTTCATGCGCTATCTCGGTTCCCAGGCTACGGAAGTGCAGTCTGCGGGAAGAGTGAATCGGCGCTACGTGGATTTGATGTTAGATCTGAATACAAACGTGCCCAAGGCAATGTGCACGGAATCGCTTCGCCTGGCCAAAACATTCACAAATTCCTTTCTTGGCGGAAGGGATCGCGTCGGTGTTTCCATTAACGGAGCACCTCTCTATGCGGTGGATTCCAAGTTTAAGGAACACAACGCCCTCGCTCTGAAACTGGATAGCGTTGGCTGTTCTGGTGGTCCCAATCTACCGGTTACTCTTTCTTTGATTTACCCCGACGAATTGCACACCGTCGTCTCTTTGTCGAATGTCTCAAATGCAACTAAGCCCGCACTGAACATCAAGATTGCAGAACCGGCCGCACTGAGCCAGGCGTTCTCTCAACTGTCTAATGAACTACTCTTTTCCGGTCGCTAACTCATAGAGCTCGAACCAGCTTAGCGGGTAATGAGAACAGCGCCAAAATCAGGTGTAGCACTCCACCCACAATCTTGAATGGCAGCAAAACCAACCAGATGAAGGGGTACATAATCAGTGCCAAGATCGCCACTGGCCAGCACAATATCAGCAAAATGCACCACAACAGAAATTTAACCATGGTTCCCTCACTCCTTCAGCCCATAATACGTTTCTGCATTGAAAATGTTCCACACTGGGTACAATGATCGTTGATGCGATTCGTTTTTCTCATTTTAGCTTCCGTGCTCACCGCTTGGTCCCAACCAGCACCTGAAATTTCTTCCGGGGTGATCCGTCGTCTGGAACGGGGAATGGAAGCGGAACGAATTGCTCAGAAAATAGTAGGAATGTCGATTGCCGTCGGGCACCATGGATCACTACGCTATGCCGGTGGCCTTGGCCTCTCTGATCTTGAAAACGGTTACCCATCCCGTCCTGATACGATTTATCGGCTAGGTTCCATCTCCAAAACCATCACCGCCGTAGCAGCTTTGCAACTCTTTGAACGCGGTAGGCTGGATCTGGATTCCCCCATCCAGCGTTATATCCCGGCGTTTCCTCGCAAAGCATGGCCCATCACACTGCGCCAAGTGCTGGGTCATCTGTCAGGCATCCGACACTACAAGGGTGACGAAATGTCGAGCACCCGTTATTACCCCAACATTGCTGACGGCTTGAAATTCTTTGCCAATGATCCCTTGGAACATGAACCGGGTTCCAAATATCTCTACAGCACTCATGGTTTTACCCTGGTCGGAGCGGCTATAGAAAATGCCTCGGGACAGCGATTTGTAGATTACGTTATGTCGCGGATCTTCTCACCAACGGG
This sequence comes from Bryobacterales bacterium, assembly GCA_043781815.1. Classification (GTDB taxonomy): domain Bacteria; phylum Acidobacteriota; class Terriglobia; order Bryobacterales; family Bryobacteraceae; genus JANXSF01. Next base: position 7,755 of record JAYWBH010000696.1, read on the forward strand.
CATGGATACAGCCCGCGAAGATAGCGTCTACGCCATTATTCACAACCGCACCCGCGGCTATGCACTGGGCAATAACGGGGAAATTATCAACTCCGGGTTAGCCGATACCAGCTATAAGGTCCCTGGCGGCGGCTTCGTCGGATCCGCTGTGGACATAGCTCGTTTTGCGATGGCTCTGGATGGGGGGCCTTTGCTGAAACGAGATACCTACCATCTGATGACCACGTCGCAAAAAACCAACGATGGCAAAGAAACAGGCTATGGCATGGGCATGAGCTTGACGTTGTTTGAAGGGAAGAAAGCCTACTCCCATAGCGGGTCGCAACAAGCCACCCGCACCGTATTCGCCATCTTTCCAGAAGAGCAATTTGTGATTGCGATCTTGACCAATTCCGAACACGCTGATTATAAGAAGCTGATGGACGCTGCGGTACGGGTCTTGATTCCTTAGTAGGCCAATCTATGGCTCGAAGGCAGTAGCCATCCGGTCCATCTCCGTCTGCCGCAACCCTAGCTTAGCTGCTACATTCCGCCACTTAGAGACTGCCTTTGCCACCTCTGCGATGATCGTCTGCCCTTGGGCAACGGTCAGTTTGAAATAGCGGCACACGCTCATCGCCAAATCAAGGGACGCTGTGCCATCTTGGGTGTCGATAAGCGTGGTCAAAACCCTGGGCTTGAACTCCAGCGGGGTGGGGTTCATATCGTACGCTGGAGACAGCCGCCAGCCCTCGTTTCCCTCGTATAAAAACGCATGATTCCGCAAATGGTCGTCCGTGTTGGCGATCATCACATTGAACACAATGCGTCGCCAAAGTTGAGCTAAGTCCTCAATTGGAGCCGCCCCGCATTGACGAATCGCATCGGCGATTTCCAGGTAACTATGCTGCTCATGATCGGCTGCCCCAAGCATACTCATCGCAGAAAGAAATGGAATGCGCGTTGCACCCTTCCGGTCGAACCGGCGCAGCACCAGTACAGATTTCTTGGCGACGGATTCTACTCTCCAGACAGGCACCGTAATTCCCGCCTTCTTGGCAAGTTCCAGCGCCACCGCTTCCCACAACACGGCGTTCACTTCGTCGGTCTTCTGGGGAAATTTGGCGATGGCCAGCGTTCCGTTCTTGTCCCGAACGGATGCTTTGGGCCGCGCGCCACCAAGCGAGGATCCAGGGGCCAGCAGCAGCCGAATGTCTTCCTCCGTATCTTTTTCCATGGTCACGCGCTGACTGGCAGACAGCAGGCGGGGCAAGTCGATGAATGGAGGAATCCGCATAGCTGGGCCATGTTCGCGAAACAATCCCCCCTCTGTTTCCGAAAAGCGCAGCCCACCCATGCGTGCCTCATCATCCACCATTAACAGGAAGTCGACTTCCGATAGCGTGCGCGCTGTTCTCTTGTCTTTCTCTGCACTACGACGTTCCGCACGGCGCATCAGGACTCGACCCCAACGATCAGGTGCGGAATCGCCAAGTGCCCCAAACAAAGGACGTCCAGCGGCGGTGTGGTACGGCCCAGGCCCAAGCGATAGTGCGGGTTCTATAGAGAAGCAGCCAGGGTTTGCCAGCCAACGTCGATCGTATTCGAACGTGGCCGATTCCTGCCCCCGGCGATGGCGCGCCCAAAGGCGTCCCACTAAAGTAGGCTGGTCATCGACGTCGATATAAACGAAAAGTTGGCGTTCCATCAAGTTACCTTTCTGGAGCGGATGCGCTTGGGCAAGCGCTCTTCATCCAAAGACATACCTAGTTCATCAAATCGGATATCCGCTACTTCCGCCAAGCGCGCGCTCATACCCAGGATGAACAACACGGTAGCGTAAGTTCCAATGCCCACGGTTGGTTCGCCGCGTTCCAGCTTGCGCAAAGTGACCCTGGTTACAAAAGCTCTTTGCGCCATGATCGTGACCGGAATGCGTCGTCGCAGTCGTGCGGATTTTATATCGGCACCAAGTTTGGACAACGATCTTAAAACGGGAACAGGTAAGGCCATTTTGATCATCTCTTTTTATCACTTTTAAGGATACTATAATTTCCATTGAACCTATTATTGACTACTATAGTAGCACATAGCATTTCACTCTGATACAGCAAAATGAGTTTAATATGCGTGTACAGATCACTAGGCCTCCCGATGTGTTTCAATCGCGCACATTGCAACGATTGAGCAACGCTGAGACATTGAAGACATAACCACTGCTTTGTGAAACTCTAATTGAGGAACGCGCCAATAGCCGCTGGGTTCAATGCTGTCCGAAATCGTCGCGGAACGCGGCGATTGCAATTTCCAAGTTGCCCCTCAATTAGAAGGTATGCTAATGTAAAACTTCAGGGGCAACCGCGAACTTCTGTTCTCAAAGCCCTTCCTCTACAGTAAAAAATGAACG
>JAYWBH010000697.1:0-3363 GCA_043781815.1 Bryobacterales bacterium
CTGCTGCTGGATGACCGTCAACGATACAATGAACGGGCAAACAAAGCAGTCATTCATACGAGGGATTATGGTACTAACTAAAGACGAACTCATCTCTGCACTGCGCGGCGAACTGCGCCTTTTGCTGCACTTAATATCAAAAGTTGATGCCACAAAGCTGGACTATCGGCCAACCCCCAAACAACGTAGCATGCTGGAATTGCTGCAGTATTTGACGATTATGGGTCCCATCCATTTCCACGGGGCCATGGCTGATTCCTGGAGCATGGCGGCTTGGGGGCAAGCCTGGACCACTGGCCAAGCGTCCGCGAAGAGGATGAATCTGGACGAAGTGAAATTGGAGATAGGGAAGCATCCGGCGATGTTCGCGAAACTGTTGAGCTCCTGTTCCGATGCTGATCTGCGCGCTGAAATAGAAATGTTTGGACGCAAGGCAAGCCGCGGATCTATGATTGTGAGTCTGGTACTGAGTCACTATGCTGCTTATCGCATGCAGGTATTTCAATATTTGAAGGGTAGTGGGCAGGAAGACTTGAACACCTTGAATTTATGGGTGGGGATGGATGGGGCTATGTGAATTAGCCGCAGATGAACACAAACCGGACCCGATTATTATCCGCAGATGACGCAGATGCACGCAGATGAACACAAACTTCATTGCTGGTTTTATCTGCGCTAGCGTCATCTGTGGACCGGATTTATTAGCCGCCGATGGACGCAGATGAACGCAGATGAAGGCAAGCTTCATTGCTGGTTTTATCTGCGCTAATCTGCGTCATCTGTGGACCCGATTGATTATCCGCAGATGACGCCGATGGACGCCGATGAACGCAAACTTCATTGTGGTTTTATCTGCGCTAATCTGCGTCATCTGCGGACCTGATTGATTAGCCGCCGATGGACGCCGATGGACGCCGATGGACGCCGATGAACGCCGATTGAACGCAAACTTCATTGTTCGTCTTATCTGCGCTAATCTGCGTCATCTGCGGATAATCATCCGTCGCATTGTCCGGCGCCTTGTGCCAGGCTTAATAAATTTCTGGAATTCCGAAATTCGCCCATTTCGTCGAATTCTTTGTTGGCCATGTTTCGATAGGATTCCAGTTGATCCAGAGCAGTTGTTAGCGCAGATTCTGCGGATAGGCGCCAACGCATTAGGCTGATTGCTGATTCGTAATTGAAGCCGTGGTTTTTGCCTGCGGCGGCAATTGTTTCCCGTTCCGCTGAATGCAGGCATCGTAAATGCCAGGTTACATGGGCCAGTTGTGCGCACAGTGTTTCTTCAACCATGCCCTCTGGTCTAATCCTTCGATTCCATTCTTCTTCAATCGCCCGGATCTCTTCTACCGGTGAAACGCGGGCCACCGTTGGAACGTAATAGGGCACTGGCAGGGTGGGTAGGAGTGGCACCGGTTTCGGAACCCTTACCGATTTCACTTTGTGTTCGCTCTGGTTGAGTAACGGAGTAAACGCGTAGAAACGCTTTCCGCAGCTTTGGCAACGCAACGCGCGGACCCCCAACAATCCCAATATCGAATCAAGGGCCGACTGACGCCTTGAAGAACGAATGGATTCCGATTTACACTTCTGACACTTATTAAACTGCTTGGATGCGAGCACTTTTTCCGATTCCCAACCTTACAGAGTCTGCAAAGTAATACTATCGGTTGGATGGCTCAATTTCTTTACAATCAGTGAGGTGACCCTTTCTAAGCGTTTGTGATTGTACCTAGAATCACCGGATGACTTGCTCCCGTTGCTGACGGTAAATTTGCAGGACGACCGGCCCACGTTTCCCTCGCTAAAAGTGCAAATGCGATGGCTTCCTTGGCATCCACGGGGATTCCAAACGTATCGGAAGTGACCACTGCGGCACCCGGTAGCAAGGCTGCCAGATGACTCATCAAATGTGGATTGTGTGCGCCACCGCCGGCGACAATTAGCTGATCCAACCTGCCACCGGGGAAGTTCAAAATGGATGCCGCGATGGTTGCTGAAGTAAGTACGGTTGCGGTGGCCAACAAATCGAATATGTCCAACTGAGTTGCCATCAACTTTGCAACGAACTCTTTGCCATACTGTTCACGCCCCACAGATTTTGGTCCCGGCTTGGTGTAATACTTATCACGCAGCAGCTTCTGCAACAGCGGCTGGTTCACTTTCCCTTTGTGGAACAGCTTGCCACCCTTATCGTAATCCTGCTTTCCTTTTGTGGCGATGCTGGCCAGTTGATCTATGATCATATTTCCTGGGCCGGTATCAAAGGCAATCACATCGCCGGGCTTGCATCCAGGTGGCAGTATTGTGATGTTGGCAATGCCACCAATATTCAATGCCACGCGCAACAATTTTCGATGTTTGAAAAGCAGGTAATCCACAAACGGAACCAGTGGTGCCCCTTGCCCGCCTGCCGCAATATCGCGCGGCCTGAAGTTCGATATCACGGGGATTCCCGTGCGTTCCGCAATCACCGCCGGTTCCCCGATCTGCAACGTATTTCCTCGTTCATGAAAGATGGTCTGGCCATGACATCCAATCAGATCAATGGATTTTACTGGGGTGCCCAGGGCAAGCACTGCTGACGCATACCGTTCGCCTAGCTCAAAATTCAGACGGGAAATGGCGCTGGTATGGGTGACGCAATTGGACACTGCGAGAATGCGAGTCTTCAACTGCTTGGGGTAGGGCGTGCTTTTGAACTCAACTAACTTCCATTGTGAACCCTGCGTGTCAATTACAGCTACGTCAATGCCATCGAGTGATGTGCCGCTCATGATGCCGGCGATTCTCATTGCTTCAAGTCTCGCTGTAACTCAGCCAGTAACTGCAGCGCCTCAATGGGACGAATGGTATCTAAATCAAGGGCGCGAATCTTTTCAGCAATTCCCGAATTGACGGGTTCAAACAGGCGAATCTGCATTGGTTGATGATTCGGTTCTGGAATGAGTTCATCCCTGACAATGGACTCAGTCTTTTCGTGAAGCTTCAGAACTTCGCGAGCCCGTTCAATGACAGAAACGGGCAGCGCCGCCAAACGTGCTACTTCAATACCATAGCTTTTATCAGCAGCCCCGGCCAATACTTTGCGTAGAAACAGAATTCCATCACCTGATTCTTTTACGGAAACATGCAAGTTACAAACACCTTTCAACTGTCCCGCCAAAATGGTCAGCTCATGATAATGAGTGGCAAACAGAGTCCGCGCACCAATCGTATTATGAATATGTTCCACCACCGCCCAAGCCAACGCCAACCCATCGTAAGTGGATGTTCCGCGACCGATTTCGTCCAGAATAATCAGACTACTCTTCGTTGCCGTATTCAGAATCACGGCGGTTTCGGTCATTTCTACCATGAAGG
>JAYWBH010000698.1:0-10124 GCA_043781815.1 Bryobacterales bacterium
CAAAGTGATTATTATAAATTCCATGACGTTTGTTAGAGCTTAGCCTTTTGAAACGGGTTGCCCATAAAGCTTGCCTGGGGCCTCCATCACTGCATTCAATGTTTTTGAGTATCGGCCTAATGTACCGGAAGTAAACAGGGTGTCACCAGTAGTACGAATCGAATCTATTTCCACAAACACCGGAACTCGTCCATTCACAGGCATGGTTTGTGCCGCCCCACCAGTCATCAAAACTGGCAATGCAACATTATAACCACGGATGGTGGAGCGTATCTCTTCAAATACTGCATCCACATTACTGGCGCCCATTTTTGAAGTCGCATCTGCGCCCATGGCCCTTGCCAGCAAACCCACAATCGCCAAATCTGTTTTGGTGCCCATCATTTCTACAGCCTTTTTCAGGCGCTGCACTTGACCAGTGGTGTTGGTGATGGTGCCGTTCTTTTCGTAACCGGAAGCCGAGGGCAGAACCACGTCGGCACGCTGAGCCGTTTCCGTAAGGAACATATCCTGAACCACAACGTATGCATTTGTTGAAGCTAGCTTTGTGTGTGCCAGCGGATTTTCACCAATGACCCACAACATGCCAAGCGCGGGATCAGCCAGCATGTTCGCCATACTCTTGCCAGGCTTTTCGACAGGCTTGTAACCAGGGTACAGATCAGGCGTAACGCCCATATCCACTGCACCGCGAGAATTGGATGCATCCATCAGACAGATATATTTTACAGGGATGCCAAGAGTGTCACCGAAGGCTACCAGTTTGCGAACAGCCTCGCCTTTGACTGATGCGCCGATGAGAATGATGAGGTCGCCAGCAGCCGCCAGCTTATCTTTCAAGCCTTCTACTGCGGCTACTTCCTGACCTTCATTGGCACGCACTGCGACAGCAGCGGTATCGTCTTCACGAACCGGACCACGAGTTACGGTAAATACTTTAGCTTTGTGATGACGAACGTTGGCACGAATCTGATTGGCAAGCAGCGGATGCTGTTGCGACAAATCACTGCCGACAATCAACACGCCCTTGGCCTTGTACAGGTCGTCGACAGAGGCTAGAGCATCGGTCTTGCCGCTGAGTGCGTCCAGCAACGTGACAATATCGCCAGTGCGCGGATGATCAATATTATTGGTGCCCAGCACTTGCCGGGCGAACTTCTGTAACAGGAAATTTTCTTCGTTGGAACCGCGAGTGGACCCGATGACGCCAATGGATCCGTCAGCCGCTTTCACTGAAGTGAACTGCGCTGCAACAGCCTTTAACGCCTCGGTCCAGGACACAGGCTGCAACTCACCGTTCATGCGAATCATGGGTGATTGCAACCGCTCTACATGATGATTGAAATCGAACGCGTAGCGGCCCTTTACGCACAAGAACTCTTCATTGATGCCACTGCGATCGCGATTATTGGCGCGTACAATTTCATCGCCACGGGTGCCCAGCGTAGTCTTGCAACCATCGCCACAATGAGTGCAAATGGTACCGGTGTGCTCCATTTCCCACGGGCGGGTTTTATAACGGTAGGCACCGCTGGTGAGCGCGCCAACCGGGCAAATGTCGATACAGGCACCGCATTCATCACATTCCAAATGGTCGCCATGGCTGGGCGTAATTTCCGAATAGATTCCGCGATTGGTTAACCCCAGCGCGCCCACTCCCATACCTTCATCGCAAACACGAATGCATCGATAGCAAAGAATGCAGCGGGGGCTATCGTAAAACACAACCGGGGACCATTGTTTTTCCGGCACATGCTGCTTCACTTCGGTATAGCGACTTTCACCCACACCATAGCGGAACACCATGTCTTGCAGTTCGCATTCGCCGCCCTTGTCGCACACTGGGCAGTCCAACGGATGATTGGACAGCAAGAATTCCAGAGTAGTTTTGCGAGCCTTCACCACAGCGTCGGACTCGGTTTGCACAACCATGCCTTCGGCCACGGGAAGCGTGCAAGCCGTTTGTAGTTTAGGAAACTTTTCTACTTCAACCAGACACATGCGGCAGGCCGCCTGCAACGACATTCCTTCGTAGTAGCAGAAGGCTGGAATTTCCGATGCCAACCGTTTGCAGGTTTCAATGAGCAGTTCCCCAGTGGGAGCTTGCACCTGTTTTCCGTTGATTGTTAGCGTTACCTGATCAGCCATTTATAATTAACCTACCGATACCAATTCGTTCTTCGCCAGGGGGTTCTTTGCGACGTAGGCTTCAAACTCGCCCCTGAATTTTTCCACAAGAGAAATCGTCGGCAATGCCGCTGCATCTCCGAGTGGACAGAATGTACGGCCCAACATATTTTTTGCCAAGTCACCAATTAAATCAATGTCGCGGGTCATGCCTTGGCCATCGGTCACGCGCTGCAGCATTTTGCGCAACCAGGTTGTACCTTCACGGCAAGGGATGCACCAACCGCAACTTTCATGTTGATAGAAGCGCATGATGCGCAGAGCCACTTTCACCATGTCTGTGGTCTCATCCATCACCACCATGCCGCCTGATCCTAGCATGGACTTTGCCTTGGCCAGCGAATCGTAATCCATGTTTAAGTCGCACTCATCGGCACGCAGAATGGGGCAGGACGAACCACCAGGAATAACCGCTTTCAGCTTGCGACCATTGGGAATGCCGCCAGCCACTTCGTTGATGAACTTCATCATGGGGAAGCCCAGGGGAACTTCGTAAACACCGGGCTTGTTCACATGACCAGCAATACAAACCATGCGGGTGCCGCCAGCTTTGGGAATCCCCAGGTCGGCAAAAGCTTTCCCTCCGTCACGGATAATTGCCGGAACAGCGCAGAAAGTTTCTACGTTATTAAGAACTGTAGGACATTGGAAAGCACCGGAAACAGCGGGGAATGGCGGACGGATGCGCGGTATGCCGCGATTGCCTTCCAGCGATTCCAGCAACGCTGACTCTTCACCACATTCGTAGGCACCAGCGCCGGTCTGCGTATAAAGGTCGAACTTAAATTGCGACCCAGCAATGCTCTTACCCAGAAACCCATGCGCATAGGCTTCGGCCAGAGCCTTGTCCATAATGTCGATCAGGTAGCGGTATTCGCCGCGAATGTAGATCCAACCTTTTTCCGCACCCACGGCAAGAGCGGCAATCAGAATTCCTTCAATCAACTGGTGTGGATCGAACTCAATCAACAACCTGTCTTTGCAAGTGCCTGGTTCCGATTCATCAGCATTCACAACAATGTATTTCGGCTTGTCCAATTGACGGGGCACAAAACCCCATTTCATGCCGGTTGGAAATCCTGCTCCACCACGACCGCGCAAGGAGGAAGCTTTCACTTCATCAATGATCTGATCCTGCGACATGCCGATCGCTTTTTTCAAAGCCACATAACCTTGGTGAGCAAGATATGTATCGATTGATTCGGAATTGGGAAGTCCGAAATTCCGAGTGACTATTTTGGTTTCAAGCGGACTGGGTTCGTTATAAAGCTTGCCCATTTTATTTACACTCCCCTAGTATGGAGTCGAACTTTTCTGGTGTGACGTAATGATGAAAAGTATAGTTCACTTGGATCGCCGGGGCCCAGGAACAAGCACCAATGCATTCCACTTCTTCTAGCGAATAGTGGCCATTATGCTGTGTTTCCAGGTGTTTCAGTCCTAGCTTCTTACAAGCATGATCATAAAGTTCCGTGCCGCCCACCAACATGCAAGCCACGTTGGTGCACACTTGCACGTGATATTTGCCCATCGGTTTGCGATGCAGCATGGAATAGTAGCCCAGCACTTCTTCCACTTCAATCACTTTGATTTTGAGCCGCTTGGCTACTTCAGCCATCAGTTCCGGCGAGACGGATCCAACCTCGTCCTGCCCATACATCAGCATGGGAATCAGTGCCGCTTTTTGGCGACCCTCGGGGTAATGCGTCACCATATCGGCGAAGCGCTTTTCAAGTTCCGGGGAAAATGTCATCGGTCGCAATCTCCCAGTACAAAGTCTAGACTGCCCATAATGGCGATGGAATCAGCAATCATGCGACCTTCCATTAGGTCAGGCAGTGCTTGAATGTTGCCGAAGCTGGGCGTGCGCATGTGCACGCGCAACGGTTTGGCAGAGCCATCGCTAACCACAAAATAACCCAGCTCACCGCGAGGCGATTCAATGCCCACATACGCTTCCCCTTCAGGAACGGCAAAGCCTTCGGTGACAATCTTGAAGTGATAGATAAGCGCTTCCATTTGCGTCTTCATCTTTTCACGATCTGGCAAAACTACTTTGGGAGCGTCGGCTTGCACCGGTCCGCCAGGCATACCGTCCATCGCTTGTTGAATGATTTTGAGCGACTCGCGGAATTCGCCCATGCGCACTTGGTAACGACCCCACACATCGTTATCGGTGGAAGTGCAAACTTTGAAATCGAATTTGTCGTAGCCCGAATAGGGTTCCATCTTGCGCAGATCATGTGGCAAGCCGCAGGCGCGAATCAGAGGTCCAGTGATGCCCAGGTTGATCATCCGGCTGACTTCCAATGGCCCAATGCCCTTGGTACGACCAGTCCAAATAGGATTGTTGTTCAGCAGATCTTCATACTGTTCCACTCTGGAAGGAAATGTTTCCAGGAACTTTTTAACCATCTTTTCCCAGCCACGCGGGGCGTCCAGAGCCAGGCCGCCAATGCGGATGTAAGAGGTCATCAAGCGTTGCCCGCTGAAGTACTCAAAAATTTTCAGAAGATCTTCGCGCTCGCGGAAGCAGTACATGAACATGGACATGGCGCCGATGTCCAGGGCATGTGTGCCCAACCAAACCAAGTGACTGCTAATGCGCGATAGCTCGCACAGCATCACGCGGAAATACTGTGCGCGTGCCGGGATTTCCATTTGCAGCAGCTTCTCTACAGATAAGCAGTAGGCCAGATTGTTGTTGAGATTGGAAAGGTAATCCACGCGATCTGTCAGCGTTACCACTTGCTGCCAGTTCAAAGCTTCGCACTGTTTTTCAATGCCGGTGTGGAGAAAACCAATATCAGGAATAGCGTTCTGGATTGTTTCACCTTCCAGTTCCAACAGGATGCGCAACACGCCATGGGTGGATGGATGCTGCGGACCCATATTGAGCGTCATGCGACGCGTGCGTGTTTCCGTAGCTTCGCTAAAGATGTCGTTTTCGACTGGGAGTACAGTTTCGCTCATCGAATTTCCTTACTCGTTCTGGTAGCTGTACTTGTTGCCGTGCGTTGGGAAGTCCCTACGAAGAGGGTGACCATCGTACCCTTCGGGCATCAGCAACCGTATCAGGTTGGGGTGGTTCCGGAAAACAATACCGAACAAATCAAAAGTTTCGCGCTCATACCAATTAGCGCCTTTCCAGATTCCGGTGACCGTATCAATTTCTGGATTGTCGCCATGCAAACGGGCCTTCACCCGCAGGCGTAAATTTCTGTCCATGGACTGAATTTGGTAGACCACTTCAAACCGCGGTTCCGCTGGATAGCGATCAATGGCGGTGATGGTGCTAAGACGATTGAACTGTTCTTTATCATGCAGCAATCGCAGCGCAGGGACAATGTTGGCAGCGGATACTTCAACAGTCAGATCGCCGTGTTGCTTGTGTCCGCCGATTACAAACTGGTTTAGCGCTTGGACTAATGGTTCAGCTTTAATTTCTTCAGGCAGCATGAGTGACTTTCTCCGATGGCACAGGATCGGCAGGCATCAGGTCCGCGTGAATTTTGTGCTGCACGGGCTTCAGCTCTTCAGCGGTCCAATCAAGTGCGCCTTTCTTATAGATGTAGAAAAAGCCAGCAAGAATTAAAATCACGAAGACCAACATTTCAAAGAAGGCGAACATTTTCAGGTCGCGAAAAACGACGGCCCAGGGGTAAAGGAAAATGGCTTCAATGTCGAACAGGATGAAGAGCATGGCTACCAGGTAGAACTTCACACTGAAGCGTTCCTTGGCGGTGCCATACGGCGTCATGCCGCACTCATAAGCCGTATTTTTCACGGCGTTCCTGACGCGCTTGCCAAGAATAGCGGAAGCGCCAATTAAGAGGGTCCCAATAGCGAAAGCAAGAATGGCCTGCAAGACGACAGGGAAATATCGTTCCAATAAAGTTGTCGGCATGAACTAAAGATTTGAAACTATAATAATAGCTGAAACGGGACCAGAAAGTGGAACGTCTCCGTACTTTTCCCTATGGAAATCACACTGAACGGCGAAAAACATGTGTTGAAGGAAGCGGGAAGCATCCTGGATCTGCTGCATTCTTTGGGAGTTGACCCGGAAAAGGTGGCGGTGGAACTGGATCGGCAGATTGTTCGGACTCCGCTGTGGGGAAGTACTCTGGTTGGGGCTGGGGCACAGGTGGAGATTGTGCATTTTGTGGGCGGAGGCTAGTGATCTTGACGAAATCGGATGCGATCCTGCTCAACAATCCACAGTTCACCGCTGGGATCTCGAATTGGCAGTACACGAATCACCCGATTCAGTAGCGCAACAATGGTTGCTTTGTCCTGTAGTTTGGTTCGAAGGGCAATAATACCTGGTTGAGAGCTTGGCGGATAAGTCATGACGTTAGCAAAGTCCAGGTCTAGAGTAACAAGCACACGCTGTTCTAGTCGGCAGCATTCCGCCACAGTTGAATCATCAACTCCGGATAACTTTTCATCTTCAATGGTGTGGGTTTCAAAACCTGCGGTGCGTAACAACTCTGCGCATTCGTCTGGAAGGTTCTCGTCGATTTTAAATTTCAAACTGACACTTCTAGCGGCAGGTAAATCGTTCCCTCGCGGGTAAGTTCCGCAGCGTAGGAAAGTGCAGCATTTAGGTCTGCATCGGTGAGTCGGGGATAGCTATGTAATATCTCCTGACGTGGAATCTCAGCTGCAAGGTTATCTATGAGAACAGACACCATAATGCGAGTTCCACGAATGCACGCCTTACCGTGACAAACCTTGGGATTAATGCTGATGTGATCTTGCCAGTCTTGCATACTTCAATTGTAACGACGAAAAGTTTGCAGCGGCAAACCCACTTACATGCAAGACACCTGATTCCCAATTCATCAATCGACCAGACGCCGGATTTTTAAGTTGCGAAAGTACACCTAACTCCTGGAGCGGAAAATATTCAGGCACTGGTCCGTGGCGGTTCTCGCCACGCCACAATCCTGTCCCGCCGGGAAAGAATGCGGTCCCATCTATCAACTTGTCAACGGTCTTCTCAGTTCTTCCAACCTTGGGATGATAACTCGAAATGAGCTGCATTTCATCGAGCAGTTTTTGGATCACATCACGACTTCTACGCATATATTCCGTCTATAAACGGCGGCGCTCTTGGTCTAGCCTGTCTGCAAGAAACACTTTTAACAACGACTGATACGGCACGTCCCGCTTATTGGCCATCACCTTAAGATCTTCAATCATGTAAACCGGCAATCGAAGCGAAATCGTGCGCAATGTCGGTTTCAGATTTGGGAACTTGCGCGAAACGCCGCTCTTCCAGTCAATTAACTCAGTGGAATCAGTAGTCGCCCAAAATTTGCGTTCACTGTCTTCGGATTCAAACTTCGAAAGTTGTTTTTTCGTGGCTGGCATATACGTCCCTCTCTTTGCGATTCATATCTCGAACTGAAATTACTCGAATTAATTTGCGTCGGATTGCGAAAGCAATAAACAAAAGCCGACCACTGCCCGTTTGCCCCAATGAGTAATATCGCTTCTCGTCACTTGAGTGGCGGATATCGCTTTTAACAATCAATGGCTCGTGAAAAAACACATCTTCCGATTCTTCAGGGGTGACACGATGTGTCTCCCAATTCTTTTCGGCATTGCCGTCATCCCAATCGAACCCGGTACATTGATCTAGTGGATCGAAGCTTTCTCCCACGATGTTAGTATATGTCAGAAATATACAAATAGCAACAGTTATCGTCCTGGGACATAGCCCAATAACCGTGCCGCCTTCAAGATAGTGATCACTGTAGCGGCGTGTTGTAACTCCGAACTCATCACCATGTCAATCGCCTCAGTGAACGGCAGGCGCACTATTTCCAGGAACTCATCCTGACCTGGATTCGCCGCGCCAACCTCAACATCGGTCGCCAGGAACAACTGCACTGGAGCCGTTACCATGGTCGTGATGGTTTCCATGTTGCCAAGGTCGATGAGTGTCCCACCGGTCAATCCGGCCTCTTCAGCCATCTCGCGACGGGCGCATTGTTCCAGCGACTCATCGCCATCCAGGCCGCCGCTGATTACCTCAAGCGTGTACTTGGCCAACGGATATTTCCATTCGCGAATCAGATAGGTATACTTTTCGCGATCAATGGCCACCACCGATGCCCCAGGACCGATATACACGCTGCCAAAAATGCCGTCGCTTCCATCGGGTCGAATAACGGCATCCTCGCGCACTTTCATCCAGGGGTTTTCATAAACCAATCTGCTGGACTTTTGTTTGTAAGGGTTCCCACTCAAGCGCTGTACTTCCGCGATACTTCTTTCAGCTTTTGCAGTAACCGTGGCACTTCGGTATCCACTGACTTGACCGATTCGTATTCCAGCGCCAGGTAGCCCCTGTAACTGGCCCGTTGTAACATGCCAGCAATGCGATTCCAATCGGATTCATGCGTTCCGGTTTCATCTACGAAGTCAGACTTCACTTGCACATTCACAGCGTAAGGCACAATCATCTCAATCTGTTTATAAACATCGTGCTTGAAATTTCCTGTGTCCAGATTGACGCCAACCCAGGGAGAGTTCACCTGCTTCACGATGTCCACAATTCGTGACGCTTTCTCTGTAATGCCTCCATGATTTTCCAGACCCAGAATGACCCCTTTCGATCCGGCATATTCTGCCGACCGTTTCAGCAATTCCACCACCCACTTGGCCGCTTCATCTTCTGCGACGCCTTTGGGAACGGTACCGCCGAAAACGCGAATGTGACCGGCCCCTAACTTGGCCGCTACGTCGACCCATTTCTTTACCTCGCCGAACTCTTTCGCTGCGGCGTCACCGGGCATTTTGCACATGTCCGTACGAATGGAAATGCTATAGATCTCCACACCATTCTTGTAGGCAAGTTGCTTCAAAGGATAAAGGAACGCATCGCTTGTATCGGGGAACCAGTAGACGGTTAAATCCAAACCATCAATATCCGTTTCGACGGCTAGACGAACCAAGTCAAGGTAAGACATCTTTTTCGATGCCAGATCGGTACGATAGGAGTAAGCGCACAGGGCGGGTCGCAATCGGGCATGACCGCCAGCGGCAATTGCCGTGCCTGACAACGCAGCGGGCATTGCCACAAGCGCACAGGACTTCAATAGATCTCGTCGATTCATAGAATCCGAGTCTATCGCACTTACTGAATACGCACCCCTATTGAATGCGCAGTGCCTTGCCTTCATTCACCGATACCTGTTGCCGGTTCCCATTTAGTTCGTAAGTCACCTGTAACACCTTATCCGCGCCCACTGCCGGGTCTCTACCCATGGTTTCGTTATTTACTGATAGGGACAAAGTATTGTTCTGGATGCGCGAAGTCAGAAAGTTAGTAACATCCATGGTTCGATTCCCAGAACCGTAAGTGGCCGATAAGATCCGCAGTCCACTTACGGTTGAAAATCCGCCGAAAAATCCACCGTTGGAATTCGATGTTGTCGCTGCGGGATTTGTACTGGCTGCCGGATAAGCACTCGCTGCGGGCTGGGCCGCCACTGCTGCGGCATCGGGAATCACCAAGGTTCCATTTTCATCGACACTGGTTTGGAAAGTTTGCCCCTGCCATTGATAGCTCACCCGAAGCAACTTTTTATTTGCTGGAGCAGGGTCGGCACCTAAGGATGCGTTGTTTACCACAACTCGAAGTGCGTTGTTCTGAATCATGGAATCGAGCCTTGATTTCACGTCGTTGAACCGGTCACGACGCGCCGCCTGATCATTGCTGTTCGGTTGAGCAGGTGCGCCATAAAGCGCAGTAAGAATCAGCAAGGACTGTTGCTGTTGCGCACCGCGACGATTGTTGGTGGGCCTGTTTGGAACCCCACCCATCATCTGCGAATCTGGCAGATTCAGTGTGCCGTTCTCTGGAATTGCTACATCGTAAGTCTGACCCTGCCAGGAGTAAGTCACACGCAGAGTCTTTGCTT
>JAYWBH010000699.1:0-3347 GCA_043781815.1 Bryobacterales bacterium
CGCCACATTCGCGATCATCTGGAATTCATCGTCCCCACAAATTGCATTACGATTCCCTTAAAGAAAGTGGCCGATTTCTTCTATGAAGGTCAGATCATGGATGACCGCTGCATAGGCCGCTCTCGCTGGGTGCTTGGCGTACGTTCCACCTCCAATGAAAGCGAGTTGGTTTCGCGAACTCCAAAGCTGGTTAAAATCTGTTCCGCAAAATTTGTCGGGGAATTGGTGCGTCGTGCCTTGCCCGGCCTTGAATTGACGCACCTTCCCGTGCCGCCGAATGCCATCACCACAACGGTTGAATCTCAATACTTTGGTATTTCAAGAAGCGGTCCGTTTTGGGATCACATTGTTCAAACCAAGCAAGTGGGCATCTACATTCCCGGCGATATTCCCGGTGCCACGCTTGAACTACAAATTGTTCTAGATTAGATCCAGGAGGAAACGATTAGCTTATGAGATCAGAAAACTTGGCCCTAATCTATCAGGAAGTCTTCACCGTGATTGTGCGTGTCCGCGCCGGTAGGCAAGGCTTTTCCGATGTCGATTCTTTTCGTCATCACATGGCCGAAGCAGTGAAAACCGCCGAACAGAGGGCCGTCATCATTGGTTATGCTGGCGAAGATATCAAAATGGCAACCATGGCCGTCGTCGGGTTTCTGGATGAATCCATCATGACCGCGCGCAATGCTCTTTTTGCCGATTGGCAGCGCAAACCGCTTGGCTTGCAGTTGTTCCAAACTCATTTGGCAGGCGTTATATTTTTTGAGAATGTAGATCAACTCATTTCGCGGAGTGATTCCCCAGACCTTGGGGATGTGCTTGAAGTCCACTATTTGTGCTTGCTCCTAGGTTTTACTGGGCGTTTCAGCGCTGGTGGCCGTGGGGAACTCCAAGCAGTGATGGCCAACCTTGGCGATAAACTTCGTCGAATCCGTGGCCCCAAAGGGGAGCTATCTCCATCCTGGGCACCCACTGCCATGGCCGCCCCGCAAGTGAAGGATCGGGCTACACGCTGGTTTATGATTGCTGCGGCAACCTGCCTGGCACTGGCTTTAGTGCTGTTTGTGACGTTTAAAATTTCCCTGAATTCGGGCACCTCGGACCTTCGCTCCATTCCTTCGCTGAGAAAAGTCTAGAACCTATGCGCAAAACAATTCTATTCGCCGGCTTACTTTACCCCGTCTACGCATCGTTGGTCTGGTACTTAAGCTCGTTACTTGGCCTACATGGAACCAACGCTTGGGTCTTCCGCATCGCACTGTGGTTGCTGGGCCTGGCTGCTGCCGGAATTACTGTCTGGTACATGGCCAAGATGAATAAAGAAGAGACGGCGTCTAACACCACTCCTCTTCAATCTGAATCCACCGAAGATATTTCAGTACTCATTCGCGACGCACAGAACAAGCTGGCATCCTCTCCCAGTGAAAAAGGTGTGAAGCTGGGAAGTCTGCCCATGGTGTTCCTGGTAGGCGAATCGGGTAGCGCCAAAACCACTACTATTGTGAACTCCGGCGTTGATGCCGAACTCCTTGCCGGTGAAGTGTTGCGTGATGGCCGACCTGTTGCAACCCCTGCCGCAAATATTTGGTTTGCGCGACGCACGCTCTTTGTGGAACTGGCAGGCCGCTATATGGCGGACCCCTCTGTCTGGGCAAATCTTGTTCGACGACTGCAGCCAGCCTCGTTTTCGTCAGCCGTCAAAAATAGCCAACAAGCTCCCCGCCTGGCACTTGTATTTCTTGATCTGGAACGCTTCGCTAATTTTTCAGGTCCAGAACAACTGCAAGCTGCGGCCAAGGGAGTCAGGGCGCGTCTTAGCGAAATTTCGCAATCCATTGGCGTGAACATCCCGGTCTACGTTTTGTTCACCAAAACTGACCGCTTACCTTTCTTCGCGGATTACGTCCGCAACTTTACGCAAGAAGAAGTTAACCAGGCTTTAGGTGTCACCTTACCAGGCCAAACCCCCGCCAGTGGCGTTTATAGTGAAGAACAGACCCGCCGCATCGGTGCCTATTTTGATCAATTAGCATCTTCTCTGTGCAACTTTCGACCCGAATTTTTAGCTCGCGAAAATGATGCCAGTCTCTTACCCGGCATCTACGAATTCCCTCGAGAGTTCCGTAAATTGCGGACACCCATTGTTCAATTCCTGGTAGAACTTTGCCGACCCAGTCAGCTGACCCTTGGCCCTTTTCTTCGCGGATTTTATTTCTCCGGCGCACGTCCCATCATCATTAATGAACGGGCCGTCGCCGAAGTAAAACCAGTCATCACCACCAGGGAACCAGAAATCAATCTTGGGGCGACTCGAATTTTCACCGGCAATCTGGGTGCAGCCATGGAAGCTCCAAGAGCGGAAGCGCCGCGCCCCGTTGCTTCAAGAAAAGTTCCTCAATGGGTTTTTCTCGGTCGATTTTTTAACAACGTTTTGTTTGGCGATTCCCAATCGTCCAGCGCTGGCGTCAGCACTCGGACAAGCCTCATGCGTCGCATCTTGTTGGCCTCCGCAGCCGCAATCAGCTTGTTGTACGCTATCGCCCTGATTGTTTCTTATTTCAATAACAGTTCCCTCGAAAGTCGCATCGCCAAGGCCGCCCGCTCCATTCCGGCAGAAATTACTGGGACCAACGCCGCATCACGAGACGCGTTGGAAAATCTGGAATCGCAACGTCAGGATCTGGAATTGTTGGAAGGCTTTCACAAAGATGGTGCCCCCTGGTCCTATCGCTGGGGACTCTATTCAGGAGACGAAGTGCGTCCCCAAGCCCGCAGGCTCTACTTTGAAGGCTTCCGTCGTCTTCTGCTGGCTCAAACACAGGCCACCATGAATGAGTCCCTAACGGCGCTGCCGCTCACCCCTGGTCCTGAATACAAACCAACCTACGACACGTTGAAAGCCTATCTGATTACAACGTCGAATCCAGATAAGACCACTCAAATTTTTCTTTCCCCAGTGCTGCTCAATCGTTGGAGCAGTTCCCGCAATGTAGATGCCCCCAGACTGGAACTCGCCAAAAAGCAGTTTGATTTCTACAGTGACACACTGAAGATCGGAAATCCGTTTTCGTCAGAAAACGATACCGTAGCCATTGAGAAGGCTCGCCGCTACTTAAAGCAATTCGGTGGAGTGGAACGTATTTACCAGGCCATGCTCATCGATGCAGGTAAATCGCGTACTGCAATTAACTTCAACAAACTGATTGCAGGATCTGCAGAAGTTGTCATTGACTCCCACGAAGTTGCCGCAGCTTTCACCAAACCAGGTTGGGATTCCATGAAAGATTCCTTGAAAAATCCTGATCGGTACTTCAGCGCGGAACAATGGGTGCTTGGTGACCAAACCC
>JAYWBH010000700.1:0-3345 GCA_043781815.1 Bryobacterales bacterium
AGCTGGATTCCTGGCTAATGTCGCTGCGGAGGTTATTGTAGCCGCTTCGGTCCCTCGTTCGATATTGCCTCCGCTCGCTGCAGTAACCACCAGTCCGCCAAGATTACCTGTAGCTGAAAGCCCGTCAATCCCTCAAGCACCAACCCAATATACGCACTCCGGCATCGTTGCGTTGATCCTGCACCAGAGTCAGGTAAGTTTCCCGATCTCTATGAGAATAAAAGACATCTTCGCGGTTGACTCCGCGTTGTATAACGTGATGCGCCACTCCGGGCAGCACGCAACGAGGGTTTCGTGGCATTACTTATAGAGTGCTTTTCATGGCAACACTCTCTAATTGTGCTAAGGCGCTCTGCCTCCGTTTCACATCATCGTTAAAGGGTAAGTTCAGGCTGACCGGGTTTTTACTTTTCCAGGTCGATTGTCAGGACGCTCAGGGGCGGCTGCTGCCCTGTAGCCAGCGTGCAATGTACCGCAAGCAACAGAATTGTCTGAGCAAGGGTTTGTGCGTTTCGAATCATCATCTTCTCCTTTTAATTTGGTTTCCCGGGTAAGAAAGATCTGAGGAAACGCTCACTTGAACGCGCCCAGGCGAAGAACGCGGAGAAGGTGGGCCAATGCCACACCAAAACACATGCCGCAGCCTATCAAACTCATCACGTCGGCGCCGTGTAAGGTTTTGGTTCGCGGATTGCGGATTAGATACCAAAGGCTTAATACGGCGACGGCCCATGCGAATGCGAAAATAGGGGCCTTGAATTTTCGGACTCGATAAGTCCAATCACGCGGGCGAACCGCTTCGTCTGACACTACACTTTTTTCCATGATTCTTGCTCTCAGTTCTTAGTGCGAGAATATGGAGCGTTTTTAGACTCTGGAAGGAGGAATATTTGAATGGGGCCTCAAAGGGAGGAGCGAAGCTTACTTAAACGGACCCCTGCGAAGAATACGGAGGAGGTAGGCAAATGCCACACCAAAATACCCGCCGCAGCCTAACAAACTCATCACGTCGGCGCCGTGTAGAAGTTTGGTTCGCGGATTGCGGACCAGATACCAGAGATTTAATGTGGCGACGGCCCATGCGAATGCTAAAATAGGCCACCTGAATTTCCAGGCTCGATAAATCCAATCGCGTCGACGAACCGAGACTGATCGCTCCTCCAGGAACGCTTGCAGGTCCGCGGCGAACTCGTCCACCGTCCGATACCGTTCTTCAGGCTCCTTCCGGAGGGCTTTACTGAGGATTGCATCAAGATCGCCGCCCAGTCCTGGAACAAGCTTCGAGGGCCGCACCGGTTCGCGCATCTGGATGTCTGTCAGTATCTGGTCTGGCGTGGAATCGGGGAACGCATGCGGACTGCTGCCCGTCAGGAGCTTGTATAAGACGGCCCCCAAGGAGTAGATGTCATTGGCCGTCGTTGGCGCTTGGGCAGTAAATTGTTCGGGGCTAGAATAGTCTGGCGTCAGCATCCTGTGTAGCGTTTGGGTTCGATCCGTCGCCTCTTCCAGAATCTTCGCAATCCCGAAATCGAGAAGCTTAGGCCGACCGGCTGAATCGACCATAATGTTACCCGGCTTCAGGTCACGATGGACGATCAGATTGCGGTGCGCATAGGCGACTGGCTCGCAGATCTGAATCATTAGTTTGAGCTTGTCGTGTAGCTTCAATCGGGAAGCATATTCATCGACGCGCTCCCCTTCCACGTACTCCATGACCAGGTACGGCTCGCCGTTGGGGCGGTGCCCCGCATCCAACAGGCGGGCGATGTTGGGGTGGTTGATCGATGCCAGAATCTGGCGTTCGAGCAGAAAGCGTTCCATACGAAACGAATCGTCCCCGCCGTATCTCAGCAGCTTGATGGCAGCGAATTGGGTGACTTCCCCATCGGCGCGTTCCGCAAGATAGACGGTACCCATACCGCCTTTACCTAGAACCCGCACAAGCCGGTAGGCGCCGCAGAACGAGCCTTCTCTGGCCTGCTCGGTATTTTGAGAAGCCGAGTCCAACAGCCCCTGGGCTAGGAAACCGCTAGCTCCGGAGTCGAACTGAAGCAGTGATTCCACTTCGCGTCGAACTGAAGCAATGACGTTGTTCTCTTCGAAGTACCGCCCACGTGCCTCGATAGTGAGGTCGGATACGGCATGAAAAATTAACTCGGTCTCAGGAGTCATTCTATCCCCGCACCCGCGCCCCACAGGCCTTGGCCGAGTTCCCGATGCAGCCACGCGTGGGCGATCCGGATGTCGCGGCGCACCATGTGGGCAGTGATCCCCAACGCTTCGGCGGATTCTTCGGCAGTCATTCCGCCGAAGTAGCGCATTTCAATCAGCTCAACCTTGCGCGGGTCTGTTGCGGCCAACCGGTCAAGCGCCTCGTCCAGATCCAGCAGCAACGTGCTACGCGGAGTACTGGCTAAATTCGAGAGTTCTGTCACCTCGATCTCCAATCCATCCCGCTTATGGGTTAGGCCCGCACGGGCGTGGTCCACCAGGATCTGCCGCATAAGGCGTGAAGCAATGGCAAAGAAATGAGTTCGATTTTCGTAGCAGGGATGGTGAAGACCCGTCATCTTCACGTAGGTCTCATGCACCAGCGCCGTGGTTTCGACGCGCTGGCCCGCTTCTTTCCGCAGATGATTTGCGGCGACTTTCTTGAGCTCCGCATAGACTAGCGGAATGGCCGCATCAAGCGCGCCACGGTCGCCCGCGTGTATCCGCTGCAGAAGTTTTGTGAGTTCCATTAGCCTGACATGAGCATATCCCTAATAGAAATCGGGCCGCAACTCAAATTCTGGGATGAAGAAAACTCAGAAAACTCGAAAACTCGGTCAGCCTGATCTTACACCTTTTCATCCTGCCGATACTGTAGCAGTCCGCCCTGTCCCCTTTTCGGCTTTTCCCACATCCTTCCTTGGACGACCGGGCTTCCCTCCATTGACGTCCAAATCTTTCCTCTATTTCCGCCACGAAACCCTCGGAACCTAGCGACGATCCGGACGTATGTTGCGCGTCTTAAACGCTGCACATCGCGCACGTCTTCTGTCATTTCCAATCGGCGTTTCCATTCTTCCCCTCCACCCAGGTGGCTCCAATCAGTCCAATCTAATAAAGGAATTCGCTCCGCACCGGAGCCGACCAAGTGCGCTGCTGCGCTCGACCATTTGTACTCCTCCGGTTTATCCACCATGGCTGCTCGCACCGGATTCCACTCCGTGTAGCGCAATACAATTTCCTCCTTCTCCGCCGACACCGGGCAAGAGAAATAGCGGTTCTGCCACAGGTGCCCGGTACGTCGCCGTCCGGCATTCAGGTACTGCGCATACCTCCCGTTTACCCTACGGAATA
>JAYWBH010000701.1:0-3343 GCA_043781815.1 Bryobacterales bacterium
GGTTCAATCAGGGTATAAACAACTCATGTCCTGGCTGCTTTCTATTGGCCGGTTTTGAAGTGACCATCAATGGCCGGTTTTGGGGTGACCCCTGAGGGCGCCTTTCGTCTTGTGCCAACGTTGCAACCCCAGCACTAAGTAATGACTGTCGAAGTGCCGTGAAGTGCCGTAGACGGCCTATTTCTCAATACGAGCATTCCTGGATCTTCTGCCAATAGCTTGCAAGCAAGATTGGGCTGGGATACGCCGCAATGGCCATACTAACGGACACTCAGCAATTTGGATGACTTGGAAGAAGATACCTGCCGTTCGGAATTCGTCTGCATTGGCAGTGTAAGGGGGCGATACTAAAGTGCATCTACCGGATCTGCCAATGTCCTTGGAGGTTTTCAGTTCTATTTTATGAGCGGCCAGGAGGTACCGAAATCAATGTCATTAGTGAAAGGTGATGCGGTCGAGGTTAGACATGGTACTGATTCTACTATAGGCTTGCGGGATTGCCCTTTAGATCATGTATGTGCTACTCTGTACATACAGATGATTCGATTCTACTGGGACGAAAATAAGAATCAATCCAACCTGTTGAAACATGGCGTTGATTTCGAAACCGCCAAATTGATTTTCGACGATCCGTGCTGCGTCACATTTATCGAGAGCACTACTGGCGGTGAGTCGCGTTGGCATGGGATCGGGTCTTTGGAAGAAACTGTCATTTTGGTGGTTGTTCATACCTACCGGACAGAGAATGCCGATGAGGAAATTAGAATCATTTCAGCGCGCCAAGCTACGCGGCACGAAAGGAAACTCTATGCTAAAGCTAACAGATAAAAAACGAATGGAACTGCGGCGGCTTGCGCAACGGCCTGATTCTGAAATTGATCTCACGGACATTCCAGAGATTCGCGATCTCCCATCGGACGCTGTGATTGGGAGATTCTACCGGCCTAAGAAAGAAAGTGTAACCATGCGTCTGGATGCCGATGTTCTTGCTTGGCTCAAGGCAACCGGCGCTGGGTATCAAACCAGGGTTAACGTGTTTCTGCGGCAAATGATGCGGAAGCAGCGGGGAGCCTAAGGGTTGTGGTGGTGAGTTAGTACCATTGAACAATTCCCTCTCTCTGTGCCAAACTTTGTTCATATGGCCAACAGGTCATGATTTTTATCCGATACACCCGTAGGCGGGTTCTATGTAGGTCCAAGGAGGCAACTCTCTGGACCTATATTATTTTGCAGCGAAACTGAAATTGTAATTCGCATGGACGGGTCGAATCCCGCTACAATAGCCGTTAATGGGCCGCATTCGTGTTCTTCCCGACGCTGTCGCTAATCAGATCGCGGCAGGCGAAGTGGTGGAACGTCCTGCTTCTGTCGTCAAAGAGCTGCTTGAAAATTCGTTGGATGCCGGGGCCAATCGGATTCGTGTCGAAGCGGAAACTGGCGGGCGTCGGCTGATTCGCATCATCGACGATGGCTCGGGAATGCTACGGGACGACGCCCTGCTTGCCTTTGAACGTCATGCCACCAGCAAACTCACCCACGTTAAAGACCTGAATTCGATCGCCACCCTTGGCTTTCGTGGTGAAGCGCTGCCGTCGATTGCCAGTGTCTCGCGATTGACGCTGGAGACTCGCGCGGTGGAGGAGACTACCGGAACGCACATTGAAATTGCGGGTGGCAAAATGATTGCTTGTGACGAAGCCGCATTGGGTGTGGGCACCACCATCACGGTTCGCGATCTGTTCTTCAACGTGCCTGCGCGCAAGAAATTTCTGCGGTCCGACCAAACTGAAACCGCCCACATCGCCCAGTTGATGGCCCACTACAGCTTGGCCCATCCTGATAAAACTTTTGAGCTGACGCACGATGGCAAGGATCTGCTGAACGTGACCCCAGTGGGCACTTTGCGCGAACGCGTCTTTCAGGTATTTGGCAGCAACGTGCTGGAAGATTTGATCGACATTGGCACCGAAGAAAAAGAGCTTCACATGCCGCCTCCTTATGTCCCCGCTGGTCAGCAACCAGAAGAGGAGCCCGATGAGGATTTGCGTGTCTTTATGCTTCGCGGATTTGTGTCTCGTCCGCAAGTGCAAAAGCTCAATCGTAATTCCATTTTTCTATTCGTCAATGGTCGATTGATTCGTGACAAGTTGATTCTGCATGCGATCTCTGCAGCGTTTCATAATCTGATGCCGTCCGCTTCTTATCCCTTCGCTCTGCTGTTTCTGGATTGCGATGCACGTGAAGTAGACGTCAATGTGCATCCTTCAAAAACCGAGGTCCGCTTCCGCCATGGAACATTAGTGCACGATTTTGTTCGGGACACTATTCGCGGTCTATTGCTGGAGACACGACCCGCATCGTCACTGCCACTTTCACAATTTCCGCAGCCGGTTGCCAACCTGCCGTTTTCGGAATTCACACAAGGGATTGAGAATCAATCTTACCCGGAGATGTCCGCACCGCCGCCGATGGCACCCGCAGATCATGAACTGCCTGAATACACTTTGCGCGCTCAACCCGGCCCCAGTCAGCGTTTCGACTTCACTGGCTCCCAAAGGGTGGGCTTCAATGACGCGACTGCGACACCTGCAACACGACTGAAAATCAACGATCCACATAGCGGGTTTCCGCAGTGGTGGATGGCCGACCCCGGCCTGGTAATGAACCTGGGCGAACTGCGACCTATTGGGCAAATCCACGAAAGCTTCATCATCGCTGCTGGTCGCGATGGGTTGTGGATCATTGATCAACACGTGGCTCATGAACGCATTCTGTTTGAAAAGGTATTGGCTGAACAGGCCGCAGGCGCCGTTTTGCGGCAGCAATTACTGATTCCGCTGATTCTTGAACTCAGTGCTGGGCAGCAAATTGAATACGCGCGCATTGCCGCTGATTTAGACTCCAGCGGATTTTCCATTGAGCCATTTGGACAGCGGACCGTGGCAGTGAAGGAAGCTCCGGCCGGGCTGGACCCTAATGGCATTGAACGCGCTCTTCTGGAAATTCTGGAGATTCCCGATGCGGAATTGCGGAAGCTTTCGGTCAGTGATTTGCGCCGCAACATTGCCGCATCGGTAGCCTGTCGCGCGGCCATCAAAATCAACATGCGTCTGGATCAGCGGAAAATGGAATGGCTGCTGAGTGAGTTGAGTAAGTGCGAATATCCTATGGCTTGCCCACACGGTCGACCGATTGCGTTACGATATGCCACGAAGGATATTTTGAAGGGATTCCACCGAATTTAGCTGCTGCTGGATGACCGTCAACGATACAATGAACGGGCAAACAAAGCAGTCATTCATACGAGGGATTATGGTACTAACTAAAGACGAACTCATCTCTG
>JAYWBH010000702.1:0-10076 GCA_043781815.1 Bryobacterales bacterium
CGTTTCACGTTGGCAAAGGTGTCGGCAAATGGATATTGCTGCTTGGAAAGCTGCCAGGTGTGAGAAATCTTCACAAACACTTTCGGATAGCGTTGCAGATCCAGCAGCTTGTCCAACAGCTCTGGCTTATCAATCGGACTATCAGCCATATGATCAATCACAATGGTCAGGCCGGGATGCTTTTCAATCAACTTAGCCATGTCCGGCATGCGCGTCACGGGTGCCAGCAACAGCATAGGAATCTTCAAATCTTCAACGCGTTTCCACAGCGGAGCCATCAGCGGACCGCGAATCCAATCGCCACTGGTGTCGGCACCTGGGGAAATTCGGATGCCCTTGAAACCTTGTTCGGCAAGCTTTGAAGCGTGATCCGGCGCTTCAGCATCATTCGGATTCACACGGGCCACGCCTTGCAATTGTTTGGGGAAACGTTGGAAAGAATCCAGTGTATAGCTGTTGTCCCAACGATAGCCGATGTACTGAATCAGCACCGTGTGCGAGATCCCGTTGGCCTTCATCAACTCCAGAAGCGCTTCCACCGGAGCATCTTCCTTGGGTGGCTTAGTCGTTTCTTTAGCCCACGGAAACTGTGGGTCCTTTTTCCAAACATGAACGTGAGGATCAATGATTTTGTATGTCGGTACGGCAGCTTCTGTGGTCATGGCAAGGGCGCTTCCGGCAAGCAAATTCCTTCTTGTGATGTTCATACTACTTGTAGATTGGTTCCAGCTTGCTCACCACATAAGCAGCTTCCCGTTCGTAACTCTTACGTGGACCCAGGCGAGCTGTGTCCAGATCATTGATCAACCAGCCCTTCCATTCAATCCGTTTCAGAATGCGATGCACGGCTGGGAAGTCCACTTCGCCATCTCCCAAATCGTAAATGGAATTCAAGAATTTTGCGGACTTGGAATCCTTTGGCTGCACTTTGCCGTTGCCTTCCACCCAATCTTCGGTAGGAGCTGTCCACTTGGCATCTTTATAATCGATGGTCATCAAGCGCGCTTTGTGTTTTTCAATTGCCTGGGGAACATCATAGCCAGCTAAATGCAGATGCGCTGTGTCGGGCGAAAACCAGAACAACTTTGGATCTGTCATGGCCATGCATCGATCTACTTCCTCGGGCGATTCCGCCATTTGATCCAAGTGATTGTGCAAACCAGCGCGGAATCCCATGGTGCCCGCCAGTTCGCCAATTTGATTCATGCCTTCACACATATGCTTGAAAGCTGTTTCGAAATCTTCTTTGGGGCGCGATGGGGAGAACACCACCAAATCCTTGGCCCCAAAAACTTTCAGGAACTCCATAGCCCGCTTGGCGTCGGCCAGAACTTTTTCCCGAGCCTTAGGGTCATGCGTCGGACCATTGAAGCTGATCGTGACAACGTTCAAATTTCGCTTGGACACTTCCTTTTCAATTTGGCCAACGGTCATGCCGTAGGTTTCCAAAAAGGTGGGGAACCCGGTTACGCGAATTCCCACAAACCCAGTGTCCTTCATAATGTCAAGGATCTCAGTCAAGGGAACGCGCTTAAAATGTCCCCATAAAGCGGCGCTACAAGCCCACTTTAGATTCTTATTCGCAGGCATCTTCGTGGCCGCATGTGCGGCGGTGGCAGCAAAGGCGGCAATTGCTTGGCGACGAGTAAGTATGCTCATATTCCAGACATCCTTTTATACCCTTTCACAACCGCGTTTTGAAATTCCCAAAGTCCAGCAAACGCTGCCGGAGGTTGGTTGCCGTACTGTAAAAAGAATGCCCCGCCCTGGGCCAGGGGCCGCCAAGTCAACTGTGGCTGAAACTGCGCAAATTGCGGAGATTCAGCTAAAGCTGCTTCCAAAGACTGCGCCGCAAGTTTGGAATCAATTTCCACTTTAAGTTCTAGTGGGGGAAACGCGAAGTTGGTTATCCACACTCTTCACGCCCTTCACTTTCATGGTGACTTTTGTCGCTTTTGACTTGATTTTATCTTTTTCAACCACGCCCTTAATGGTCACCACCCCGTCCTTCACAGCAACTTCAAAAGCGCCGCCACGCACGTCTGGATCGTTAGCCAACTTGCGACGAACTTGATCATAGAGAGAATCGTCAGAAGCAGGAAGTTTCTTGTCCGCAGCAAGTAGCGACAAGCTTAGGACCAGGGTCAACAACAGGGACATTGTAAGGTTTGCAAGTTTTTTCATAATCATTTCTCGTCAAGGGAAACACCACTAGCCATTCTTCGCCAGTCTAACTCATTCAGAAACTCCACATTCTCACGCCAATCGGGACGAACCTTCACAAACAGTTCCAGAAAGAATTTTTGTTCAAAAAACGTTTCCATTTCCTGACGAGCCAAAGTTCCAATTTCTTTGATCATGGAACCGCCCTTCCCAATCACAATGCGCTTTTGTCCTTCTTTTTCCACATAAATGGTAGCGGCCACACGAGTGATCTTCGGAGTCTCCTCCCACTTTTCGACGAACACCGCCACCGAATGGGGTACTTCCTGTTCCGTTGCATCCAGTAATTTTTCGCGAATCATTTCAGCCGCAAGAAAGCGCGAAGGCTGATCCGTAACGTGATCTTCAGGGAAAATCAATTCCCCTTCCGGCAGGTGTTTGAAAATTTCTTTCTTCAGAACTTCCACCTGTTCACCGCTTGCTGCGGAAACGGGAATATAGGAAGTGAACTCACGAATCTGCTGATAGGCGGTCAACAATTCAATCAGCTTCACTTTCTTGCCAATTAAATCGATCTTGTTCAGCACCAGGATCACGGGCACTTCAACATTTTTAAGTACGTCAAGAGCCTGCCGTTGTTCGTCGTCAATGTAGCGACGGGAATCCACCACATAGATCAACGCATCCAGGTTCGACAGCGAAGACCGCACGGTGCGCATCATCCGTTGATTGAACATGGAATCTGATTTGTGGATTCCTGGTGTATCGGCAAAAACAATTTGACCCAGTTCTGGTTCGGTGAGGACCCCTTGAACCAAGGTTCGTGTAGTTTGCGGTTTTGAGCTGACAATGGCCAGCTTCATGCCTGCCAAGGCGTTCAACAAAGTGGATTTGCCGGCGTTCGGCAGTCCGATAATGGAAACAGTTCCTACTTTCAAATTTTCTCTTTCTCCGCTGTTGTTGCGGAATTGGGCTCAGGATTTTCAAGAGCTGCGGAAACACAAACCTGTTCTACCCGGCGTTCACTGGCCGAAATTACGTCAATGCGGAGACCGTCATTTTCCACGTGCTCACCCGCCTTTGGAACCCGGCCAAGCCATTCGGCGGCCAGACCACCTACCGTGGTGGATTCAATACTATCTGAAGCCCGAAATCCCATTAGTTCCGCCAGCCCATCCACATCATAACTCCCGGCAACAATCCACCGCCCAAGACCATCCTGTTCAACATCCCGTGCGGGCTCATGTTCGTCACGAATCTCGCCAACAATTTCTTCTACCAGATCTTCCATTGTCGCAAGACCAGCCATATTGCCATATTCATCAATCACAGCGGCAATGTGCATGCCGTCTTCCTGCATTTCACGAAGCAGTTGGCCTACCAGTTTAGTTTCCGGAATCTGGCGAATGGGGCGCATGATTTCGTAAACCTTTTTGTGACGCCTGCTCTCTTCGCTCAACTCAAACAGATCGCGGACGTGGACGAATCCAACAATGTGATCAATCACTTCTTCATAAACAGGGATGCGCGAATATTGCTCCACAACAACTAACCGATGCAGTTCTTCCAGTGGTTCATTTCTTTCAATACCAACAATGTTTGGTCGTGGAGTCATCACTTCGCGAACGCGCTTATCCCCAAAGGCGACTACAGATTGGATCAGACGTTTATCTTCTTCCTCAATAATCCCTTCATCAGCACCGGCTTCAATGAATGCCTCCATTTGCTCTGCTTCGGTAATTTCATTTTGCTCTTCTGTGGGTGCTTCCTGCCCTAGTTCAAAAAGGGAATGAATGAAGTGCAGAACCATCATCACCGGAACCATGATCAGAGACATCACACGAATCAAAGGAGAGACTGCAAACAACCAGCGGCAACGGGATCGACGATAGAACACTTGCGGTACTAAATACCCAAACACAACCACTGAAATCCAACTCACCAGAAAGGCTTCCAGCAGCGCACTTACTGGCAAATAAATCAGATGCTCAGCTCCTCGCGTCAGCACCATGCCCAGCGAAAGCGAACCAAGCAGCAGCATAACGGCATGCTTCCACAAGGAAAATACCTGCACACCGCGTTCCGGCTCCTGCTCTAAATCCTGTTGTATATTTTCTTGAAAGTAGGTAAGTGCGCGAGTCTTCTTGGCGAGCAGTCGGAGCGATTCCGAATACAGCAACTGCACCAGGCTGACCAGTGATAGGACAACCAACAAAGCCAGAAATAAGATGTTTAACGCAGGGTTCATTTCTTGACCCGTTCAATCAGGCCATGAGGCAAGCCAAGTTCCAGCCGCCATTTTGATTCCACTCGTCGCATTTTACCGCGATCATTGTGATGGTCCATCCCCTGCAAATGCAGCAACCCATGCAGCATCAGGATGGCGATTTCCTGTTCCGTAGAATGACGAAATTGCATTCCTTGAATGCGCGCCATCTGTGCTGATATCGCGATTTCCCCCAGTTCCGCACCAGCGCCTTCGAAGGGAAATGAAAGTACATCGGTGGGGTAGTCATTCCCCAGAAATGCCCCGTTTAAGCGCTGTAGTTCCTTGTCATTGGTGACCAGAATTGTGAAGCCACGACCAGGAGAAACAAGAGTGCAAAGTGATTTGGCAAACTCGCGGATTTGTTTGCGATCCAGCCCACGCGGGGCGTTTCGGAATAAAAGTGAAGGTTTACTACCGCTGCTAGACATGCATTTTAAGATTTGGGTCGGCTGGCTGAGCATCCAGTTTCAGACTTGATTGACGACCAGCACCTGATGCCTCGCTGTGTCGCTCATAAGCCCTCACAATACGTTGCACCAAGCTATGACGAACTACATCCTTTTCAGTAAATCCAATAAAGCCGATTCCTTCCACGCCTTTTAAAACTTCCAGCGCTTCCAGCAATCCACTGCGACGGCCATTGGGTAAATCAATCTGCGTGGCGTCCCCGGTAACAACCACTTTCGTATTAAAGCCCTGCCGGGTTAAAAACATTTTCATCTGCTCGGAAGTGGTATTTTGCGCTTCATCCAGAATAACGAAACTGTCCGACAATGTCCGTCCGCGCATAAAGGCCAGTGGTGCGATTTCAATAGTGTTTCGCTCCAGTAGCTTTTCCACTTTTTCCACGTCGAACATGTCGAAAAGCGCATCGTAGAGTGGGCGCAGGTAGGGATCAATTTTTTCCTGTAGCGTGCCTGGAAGAAAGCCTAAACGTTCGCCAGCCTCAACCGCCGGACGAGTTAAAATAATGCGCGAAACTTTCTTGTTCAACAACGCGTTGACGGCCATGGCCACGGCAAGATATGTCTTCCCGGTGCCCGCCGGTCCTGAACCAAATACCAGATCCATACGTTCAATCGCTTCCAGATAGCGGCGTTGATTAATGGTCTTGGGGGCCAGCACTTTCTTGCCAAAGCTGCGTTGCTTCCCGCTTTCCACAAGTGCCTTGAGCGTAACTTCAGGATCTTCGGCAACCACCCGCAGGTAACTGTTCAAGTCGCCATTGGTGAACACAGCCCCCGCCCCGGCAAGCTCGGAATAGTCACTTAGAATCCGCGCAGCCCGTTCCACTGGCGCACGGTCCCCTTCCACCACAACGCTACCGCTATCGAGCGAAGTTTTTATGGAAAGGATGGATTCCAACAGTTGGATATTCTCATCGCGAGTGCCAAATAGGGTTTCAATACCCCGGCTGATGGGAACGCTAATTTTCATACAGTGAAGGATGCAGAAAGTTGCATTGCGAATGCAGAGAGTTGCATTAGGGACATTGGGTTTGCTGTACGGGACCTACTCATTGGGCGAGTGGGAATGTGGGTAACATCTTTTCTTGATATTAACAGATTTCAGCATTTTTAGGTGGCACCCTGGTGGGAATCCAAACCTGATTGGGCGGTTTGAAGGGCAAGATTTAACTTGCCCCTCGCTCTATCCTAATCCAGCAGTTGAGCGCATATTGTTACCAATGCGTCAACGAACCATCGGGCCTGACAAAAACATGACGCGCGCCGGCCTGGGTTACTTCGCCAATCTGTGTCAATAATTTCATGTCGGCAGTTACACCCAAACCAGGGCGGTCATTGCGTAACGCCTTGCCTTTGCTGAAGTCCAAACATTCCGGCAAATGGGCCATTGCTCTGCCACCGTAGTTGTACTCCATAATCACCGGTCCAGGGAATGTAGAAAGGCATCCGACCAGCGCCGCCGTGGCAATGGGACCAGTGAAATGGGGAATGATACCCACCGCATGAGTCTCGCAAATTGCGGCGATTTTCATCATCTCCGTGATCCCCCCAACGTTGGGAAGAGTGGCACGAATGTAGTCGATATCATGGTTCTCTACCAGCTTGTTGAAATCCCATCGATGCCCCCACTCTTCTCCATGCGTCAAAGGAACAGTGGTCATTTGCCGAATCTTGGGCAAATCCATCAAAGCATGTTCATCACGTACCGGGTCTTCTACAAAATACGGCTCAAATTCTTCAATCATCTTACAGGCACGCACGGCGTCATTCAGGTCGAACCGCTGGTGAAAATCAATGCACCAATCGCCGTTCTTGCCCACGCCTTCGCGCACTTCTTTGCACTCCTGGGCTACTTTGCGAACTCGTTCATGCGAGTTAAACACGCCGCCATCGGCCATATCGGCAGCACCCATGCGAAAGGCACGATAGCCCGCATCAATGGTTGCTGCGGCACGATCCTTCAAGCTGAGCGAATCTCGGACGCCAGAGCCAGCACCAGCACCCCGATCCGCAGGCATTCCACCGCCGGTGGCATAGCATTCGCAATGATCACGAATAGCACCACCCAACAGTTCATGCAGCGGCAACCCCAATGCCTTGCCTTTGATATCCCAAAGGGCCATGTCCAGTGCGCCCAGCCCATGTACTTTCTCACGACCAGGCGGATAGAAAAAGGAGATGAACATCTCCTGCCAGATGGCTTCAATGCGGAATGGATTTTTACCAATCAGCGCACCAGCGCACTGTTCAAGGGTGTCCTTAGAGCCACCTTCGCCGATGCCAGTAATGCCGATATCAGTTTCCACCGTGACAATCATGTTGCTCTGATTAAAGATCACGTTCAAGTTTGGTGGCTTGTAAATACGGATGCGAGTGATCTTTGCTTTGGGCAAGGCCGCCTCAGCAATGGTTGGCCGTACCAAGTGCAGCGCCGCTGGAACTGCGGCTAATGATTTTAGAAATGCTCTTCGGTTCGTCATATGTACCTCAGGGGGTAAAAGAAAGCTTATCGCAAATTGTACTGTAGGGTCGCTTAGAAAGCTGACAGCAGACAGCCCAAGTGCTTGACATCGGCTCAGGTAAGACGATATCTTACCCCTTATGAAGACTGTCATTTCCTCCAAGGGGCAAATCGTTATGCCGGCCGAGTTCCGACGGATGGACCGCATTGAACCGGGTCAGGAGTTCGACGTCGAGCGTATTGATCAGGGGGAATATCGCCTTGTGCGGCGTGAAGCTCCGCCGAACCTTGGCGTTACCGACTGGCTGCTTATGTGTCCGCAGAAGGGCTTCTTTGTTCCCATTGAATCTGAGATGACTGATACGCTGTGAAGTACTTAGTCGACGCCAACGTTCTCAGCGAGCTGACCAAACCATCGCCCGATCCGCGTGTTGTAGCGTGGCTTCGAGCGCAGGAGTCCCACATCGCCATAGACCCCATTATTCTTGGCGAACTCCGGTTCGGAATTCTCATCCTTCCCAAAGGAAAGAAGCGGACCGCATTGGAACGCTGGTTCGACGCCGGAGTTGGTCGTCTCCATTGTCTGCCGTGGACCTCAGACACCGGCTTGCGATGGGCGGAACTGTTGGCGCGTCTCCGCACTACTGGGAAAGCTATGCCGGTCAAAGATAGCCTTATCGCAGCGACGGCTCTTGTCCACGAACTGGCTATCGTCACACGAAACCGCGCTGATTTCGTTCATGCTGGCGTGCGTATTGTCGATCCTTTTACTGGTTGAGTTTCTGATCATCAGTAAGCTATCTATAAAAAGGCTGCCAAGTTAACCAGCGCGGTCCGTATTTCGGTTCAGGCTTACCGACTTCCAGCGCACCCAAATCTGGCGCCTTCCCTGAAAAGTCATCATTCACAGTAGGAATCAGCACTCCGGCATCCACCGCTTTACCTCCCGACTTCAACCGGAAATTTAATTCCATTGCGTGATAAACTGCGTGGCGCTTGGTTGGGTCTGGGGGAACCATCTTTTCAAAAATGTCGAAATCCACTTCCATTCCATGCGCTTCCTGACCCGTCGCCGCACGCATATCGGCAAGCGTCGCAAAGCTCTTCCAATCTCCCGGCTTGGGTTCATAGTTCCGTTCGCCAGACTTTGGTCCTAACCAAAAATATTGTGCCGCAACACCTTTGTTGGGACGGAAGCCATTGTAGTCTGAACTATAAGCATCGGTCGCATTCGCCCAAGCCATAATCCCTCTGTCTGGAGTATCGCGACCAAGAAATAAATTATTGCGATAGTGGACGTTTGAATAGGGATCACGAATCACATGCTCACCAATGATGGTGTTGTGAAATACAAATATACCTGCGGGCTTGGCAGAAAACTTAAACGACACTCCGCTCGGCACGTTATAGAGTAAGTTCCTATAAAAATAGATTGGTCCACCAAACACAGGTTGCGAACTATAGCCGCCTTGCGCTGCGTTCACGCCTCGATTGTTGAACACTCGGACATTATGAACTCCCCCATCGGACTCCACAAAATCATCATTTGAAAGATGCATATCGTTGTTGTAAATGTCGATGGAAGACGCACGCCGTTCGGGATCAGACTCAGGAGTCCCATACGTCGAAATGCCAATCGCATCGTGGAAGTAAGCAATGGCGTTGTGGGCAATTACGTGTCCAGGCCCATACACTTTAACTGCGTAATAACTCTTCAGCCCATGGGAACCATAGGCACCAGCACTGGCCCACATAGGACCGGTCCATCCGATCATCCGAAAACGATCCTCACGTCCCAGGATCAAATTATCGGCAATGTAGAAATCGCTGGACCCGGCATATTCGGTCCAAACAGCAAAGCCCACGCCCTCAAATCGACAATTCTTCACTGCCAGACCAACCGCACCCATCACTTCTTTCTGACCGGCAAAAATAGCCACGTCAGTATTACGGAAGGTCAACCCATCAAAAATGTGATAGCGCGATGCCATCACATCGAACAGGCGATGATTGCCATCACCATCGAAAATCACCTCGCCATCGCCAGCAGATTTAATGGTGATGGGCCTTTCCACGGTGCCCTTCAACGTCAGAGACATGGATCCGTCGAACGGTGCCATCATCGGGTCAACGTAATTATTCCGTTCTGGTTTATACAACCCGGCATGCACCAGTAGCGTATCGCCAGCTTGCGCACGCCGTTCCCAAACTACGCTCCAGTCACCAAGTCCCGCACCGTAGTAAGCCTGCAGGATGCCAGTAAAACTGGGTTCAATGCGCGTGCCCGTATAGTCCGGCGCATAAACATGCAGCGTGCGACCGCCCTGATAGGGCATCGGTTCACTTCGCGTTTTCACTTTCACAAGTTGCGACGTTTGGCCTGAAGCTCCGTCAGGATCATTGAGTTGGAACTTGCACTCATACTCCGTACCGGGCTGTAAATTCAGAATGCTGCCAGCAAATCCATCGGGCACCGTGTAATCCAAATTCTCACGTCGTCGATAAATGTTTTCTCCGCCAATGCGAAGCAGCGGCAAAGCGTTGCGCCAGGCAGTTTCCCCAACGGCTCGAAATTGAACGTCCACCTTGGCGTTGCGGTTGGCATCGCCGCTGATGGCCCATTCAAAACCAAGGTTCAGAAGTGTTGGATGCTCTACAACGAACTTACCGGCTTGGGTAGAATTTTGGGCGAAGAGGCTGCCGGTAGATAGCAGAA
>JAYWBH010000703.1:0-3337 GCA_043781815.1 Bryobacterales bacterium
CTTAAGGAACTGAGCATTGCCCAACCGCCCGTCATTCTTCCTGGTGTCCAGGTGATCGGGCTCAGTCCGGAATTGCCCACCACCAGGGCTCATCAGTGGAACATGACATTTGAAACGGAAGTAATGAAAGATACAGTGGTGCGGATTGGTTTAATCGGCACCGCCGGCCGGGATAATGAAAGTGTTCAGCGGTTCAACGCCAACCCGATCAGTAACTATGTCTGGTACAAAAACTCAGGGCTGGCGCTGCCCACCGGATTCTATTCCGGCACAGCGCGCCGTAGCGTCGACCAGACTACCTATGGCGATGTTCTGATTTACACCAAGACCGGTTATTCCAACTTCAACGGCCTGCAATTGGAAATGGAACGCCGGTTCAGCAAGGGACTTGCGTTCCAGTTGTTCTATCTGATGAGTAACTCACTGTCTACAGGTAACGTCGCTTCGCAAGGTGGGGGGTTCAATACGTTCCAAGTGGATCAGCCGGAAATCTTTTTGCCCGGTGCCGTTCCGCAGAGCGCCGAAGATCGCCTGCGTTTCTACCGCTATCAGAGGGATACTGACATCCCCAAGCATCGCGTGCGATTCAATTACTTGTTCGACCTGCCAATTGGCCGTGGCAAAAAGGTAGCGGGCAATGTGGGGTCCAGGATGAACCGTTTCGTTGGCGGCTGGCAGATTGCTGGTTCAGGTACCACCGCCAGCCGGTATTGGTCATTGCCAACTGGCAACTGGGGTGCCACTGGTAATGTTGAAGTTTACGGAACCCAATACAAGGTTTCCGATTGCCGCAGCGGAACTTGTTTCCCAGGGTACCTTTATTACAACGGTTATATCCCGGCCAACCGGATCAACAACCCCACTGGCGTCCAAGGCGTTCCCACCAACTACAAGCCATCGTCGCAACCCATCAACCCATCACCTGCTACGGGAACAGTGGATGCCAATTTCAACGACACCAACAATGTGCTGGTGCCTTTGAAGAATGGAACCAGCCAACTGGTGGCATTTGATAACGGACTGCATCCGTGGCGAAATCAGGCCATGATGGGCCCCTGGCTCACCAACATGACTGCAAGTCTATTCAAAACCATCCCCATTACAGAGCACGTAGCGTTACGCTTGAATCTGGATGCGTTCAATGTGTTAAACCAGCCGGGCCTGCCGCTGCCCGATGCGACAACGGGAATCCTCAGCGTGCGAACTTCGGCGCAAGGGGCGCGCACCATGCAATATACGGCCAGATTAACCTGGTAGATACACTTGCCTCGAAGAAGAACTGGAACAAGAACTCGAGAACTGGGTCAGCCTGAACTTTACCCTTTAACCATGATGTGAAACGGAGGCAGAGCAAGCTGGCACTATTCCTGGTTTCGGCGGATTTGGAGTTAATCGCAGAAGGTTCTTGGTTTGAATCAGTTATGGCTTTGTTTAACGTACAACTGCGAGCGAACCCCCTAGGAACGTTGGCGAGGCAAGTCGGAATTTGCAAGCGCGAACCAAGCGACATCCTCGGTATGCACGCCAAAACTCGCCTAAAGAGCTGTAAAACTGCCGTTTTTTTGCATTCGTGGATAAACACGAAATTGTGCCAGTGAGCTCTGCCTCCTTATTGGTGAGTCGAAAAGGTGTAAGTTCAGGCTGTCACACACACACTTTCGCCGGAGGGGACAAAGTCGTTGAGCAGTTAAGGGGTGATATTATCGCTGAGCAACTACCTGCATAAGACTGGACCTTGCTCCTCCGCCATCTATAAAGTAAGCTGAAGAGCATGGAATTACTCACCCCTGATGAGATCGTTCGTTTGACTCCACCGGAACGTTTGGCGCTGATCGCGCAGCTTTGGGATAGCCTCGAACACGGGCAGCTTCCATTGACTGGTGAGCAAGAATCCGAGCTGGAGCACCGACTCAGTTCGCTCGATGAAGATAGACGCAATGGCGTAACGTGGGCGTCCCTTAAAGTCGAACTTGAGCAGCGTTGCCCGTAGTGTATTCGGTTATCTTTACTCAGGCGGCGCGGCGGGAGTTGATCGAGGCGCAGGATTGGTACGACCGCGAAGCCACCTGGCTAGGTCGGCGCTTTCGCCAAGCGATTTGCGATTTGATCGAACGGATGAGCGATAGTCCCCGGCAGTTTCCCACCGTGTTTAAGCATGTCCGTCGCGCCCTCCTGCGGCGCTTTCCGTACTCGTTGTTTTTTGTCATCGAAGGTGATGGAATCATCGTGATTGCTTGCTTTCACGGCAGCCGTGATCCGATGCGCTGGCAAAGACGCGTTTGACCTGTGAAGAACTGGGTCAGCCTGAACT
This sequence comes from Bryobacterales bacterium, assembly GCA_043781815.1. Classification (GTDB taxonomy): domain Bacteria; phylum Acidobacteriota; class Terriglobia; order Bryobacterales; family Bryobacteraceae; genus JANXSF01. The sequence continues at coordinate 2,312 of JAYWBH010000703.1, forward strand.
TACCCTTTAATCATGATGTGAAACGGAGGCAGAGCCATCTGGCACTTTTCCTGGTTTCTACAGATTTGGAGTAAATCACCAAAGTTTCTTAGTTTGAATCAGTTATGACTTAGTTTAACATCCGACTGCGAGTGACCCCCCACGGAACGTAGGCGCGGCAAGGCGCAATCTGCGAGCGCGAACAAAGCGATATCCTCGGCATGCACGCCAAAACTCGCCTAAAGAGCCGTAAAACCGTCCTTTTTTGCATTCGTGGATAAATACGAAATTGTGCCAGTGAGGTCTGCTTCCTTATTGGTAAGTCGAAAAGGTGTAAGTTCAGGCTGACCCATTATTTCCAAAGGATCGAATTCATATAAGCACCCGTTTTTGTTAGACATGGGCGTTTCCTAGAATTTTTATATACCTTTTATATCGTCTTCAAGACTTTGTACGGAATTGAGTCCATAGTAACACGAGATCAATGCTTGATACGCCCCCCAAGAACCGACTCCAGGCAAGGCTTTTGAAGTGCTGCGGCGTCCTTCGACGACACAGCTCAGGCGGCTGGTTCAACTACTACGAGGCACATGCTTTGAAACGACAACAGGAAGAATGAAAGGAGAAGCTGGATGAAGAAAATTAATTTCAAGATGTTTTTACTGCCGCTTGTGTTTGGCGGAGCGGTAACGTATCTTTCACAGGATCCACGCCATGCTGCGGCGCAATCGTTGGTGAGGTTCACTGGGGCTACAAGCTCACAGCCACTTGCATTGAGCGGTGATGACTCGCTGCTGATTGTGGCTAATCCTGATAACGACAGCGTGACACTTTTCGATGCGAAGAACGGTAACGCGAAGCTTGCTGAAATCCGCGTTGGCAAGGAACCCAACGGTGTAGCTATTTCGCCCGATGGCACCCGCGCTTACGTGGCCAATACCGTGGACGGAACCGTTACGGTGCTGGCGATTGATCGAAGCTTGGCCAGCATCGCCACCGTCATCAACACGATTAAGGTTGGTACAGAACCATACGGCCTGGCGCTGA
>JAYWBH010000704.1:0-10063 GCA_043781815.1 Bryobacterales bacterium
GGGTTCAATCAGGGTATAAACAACTCATGTCCTGGCTGCTTTCTATTGGCCGGTTTTGAAGTGACCATCAATGGCCGGTTTTGGGGTGACCCCTGAGGAGGGGTCGCAAAATGCTGAGATACGCTTCTTAAGATTACTTTGAGAAGCTATAAGTGTATCAACAAACGCCTGGATTTCAGGTTGGTACGTCTGTTGCCATTGGTGCGGAATGGCCGCTACAAAGTCTTCAATGGAATAACGATCCATTCCCAAGATTGTATTAGTGGCTTGAGCCAAATAGGAATACCCATACATATAGCATTCGGGATGGATGAAAAGGATGTCTTTGTAAGCGGACCCATTTGAGCCTGAGATAATTGTACTTTCCCGGCCCGGATTTAACATCACCGCTCGATACATCCCATCCGGTTGTTTTGGAAAAACGACGTGGCGATTTCGTGTGCTCTGGAACCATGCGTCTATAACAAGCATCCTAGAAAAATCTCCCGTATTGCAAACTTTCTTGGCCATAAGCGCTTTAGGAAATAGATCATACATGACAATTTCGTTCGGATTAACAGGATAGCGGCTCCCTAAGAGAGTTCGATTGTGAAGCAAATAATCGTTACATCGATTACGCCTTTTATCCAACAGGTTGCACCCCACCTGATCTGCCACATTGTTGGTTATTTTAATCATGATTTGTTCAGGGCATGACACGCCGATATGTTTCGATATCTGAGTTGCCAAAATAGACAAGATAGAATCCGCTGCCTCGTGTGCTCGGTTACCTTTGACTGAATAAAAATGCCCATCACTGCCAACCACCAAATGGCTTTGTGATGTCCCCGGCAGAAATTTGACATGTTGGATCGCTTCGATTGTTAGTAGTTCAGATGATTTAATCAAGACTCTCAACTCACTGTGTGCGCACAAATGTATTACCCTTGTGATTCCACACTGCATAACGCCGAAAGATGGTGTTTAAATGCCTTAGCGGTTGCCAGTAGGTGTGTAGGTGTTAGCAAGAAAAAAACACTGCATGACACCCGTGATAGGCACACAAGTTGAGAGTGTTTCCATTAGCAGGACAAAGATGGTAATAGAGAAGAGCGTAACATGCAGTGGGTGTTAAAAATGCTTAGGAAAAAACAAAGGCCCAGTATCTTATATGCGGGTAGGTTGATACCTACTGCATCACCCATATGAGGGTGTTTCGTTGTCAGACTTTGTCAAAAGTTATTATACGGATGGTGCACTTTCGAGACACTTATTGAAATACTTCATAGCTTTTGTGAGATGTTCATAGGAATCTTTTTCTGAGCATCTCTTCGCATTCAGCAATTCTTTATTGGCTGCCCACCTCCAACCCGTTACTGTAATAGTAATTGTTTGTTCAGTCATTGAGTTTCAACTTCCCCCTTCTCACACAAATTCGGCGGTTGCATTGATTTACTGCAGAGTTCTGAGCACTTCAGGTGAATAGGAAAACTCTCTAAAGGACTACCCTATGGCTTACACGCGGGAGATGGCCGGATCTTTTTAAGAAGACGAACCCAGTCTGCCAGCCTTTGGGTAAACGTTTTTGAAATCACATAGGGGAGATCAAACGGGTTTTCGGTATCAAACGCATGTGGCCCTTTCTCGACGTAGGCATGGGCAACCAAGTGCGGGGTCGTTATTCCAAGTTTACGATTAACCAGCGTAAAATCCGAGAAGAACACTACCTGCTTGAAGCCTACACATAGAAGCATCTCATTTAGGCATTTTCTATTCATAACCCACCAACTCCGTCGGTCTGGATCATTGTCACCAACTAATGACATCACGGGGATGTTCATTGTTTCCGGTAAGTCAAAAGCGGGAACGCTGATAATACATTTGATTCTTGTGACTGATTTAAGTTTCTCGAGAGCCAGTACCGGGTCACGTAAATGCGACATTATCGAACCAGCGAAGACGACATCAAACATCCGCCCATCGAATGCTTCCGGGGTAAGTTCATAGATGGACATTAAGCAGCTCTCTACGTTGGATCGTAACGCACATACAGCCAAATCGAACGCTCCTGTTATTTGCTGACGCGAATAGTTTTCAACATCATTTTTGATTAGTTCCAAAACTTTTCGCTTTTGTGTTTCTCCGCCGACATGATCCCAATCAAGTATCGATTTGATATCAAGGCTTGTAACTGTGGCGCCACGACGCTCCATTTCGAAAGAAAAATACCCGCTGGCCCGCCCCACGTCGAGTGCACTCATTCCCTTCATATTTATAGGAAAACCGTATTTATGAAGTAACGGTCGCAGATCGTAGTCGCCATCAGTAACAAATCCATCAGGGAAGACCACGCAATGGTACCAGTAGTAAAATTCCGCTTGTTCTATTAGTGTCATTGAGATTTCACATTCTACACGAACCAATCTTGAGTCGATGACTTTTCTTACCTCGGCGGCACGAAAGTCTCAAACAACTACTTCAAATGATCGGCCTGGGCACTAACTAGCCCATGGGAAAAAATTGACTGGGCTCGCTCCTCCCTTTTCCGATAATGACTTCACCCCGCACCACAATCGTGTCAATCCTGAGCCTGGCAGTAACGATTTTCGCTGTCAGAAACTGATTTTTTCAAAAACCGCATTGCGGTTAAAAAACCATTATTTATGGTCGAAGAGAGACTCATAACAATTTTCAAAGCAAGTTTGCTCTTAGGGCAGGCTTAACGCGTTTGCAAACTAAGGGTGGAATTTCAATCATGACTTCGTATCTTCGGATTGTTGCATGTCAGTGTTTAATAAGTGTGGTTTTTATGTGGGGGGAGGCCAGAGCCGACATTGCTCCCGTTGTACCGTCCAAAGCAGCAATGATAAGCCCTGCTCCGGGAACCACGTTATCAGGCAGCACAGTGCAATTTAGATGGAGTGCTGGGACGGCCACAATGTACGGTCTTTTTGTTAGTTCGATTGCGCCGGGTAACCACGAGTTGTTTGGAAGCAACACAGGGAACACGACGTCCGTTCTGGCAACCAATTTACCTCGTAATGGATCAACCTTGTATGTGCGCTTGTATTCGATGGTGAATGGCGTTTGGCAATTGAACGACTACACTTATTCAGCTGCCGCCGACCCTGCTCCCGTTGTACCGTCCAAAGCAGCAATGATAAGCCCTGCTCCGGGAACCACGTTATCAGGCAGCACAGTGCAATTTAGCTGGACTGCTGGGACGGCCACAATGTACGGCTTTTATGTTAGTTCGATTGCGCCGGGTAACTATGAGATGTTTGCCCGAAACACAGGGAACGCGACGTCTGTTCTGGCAACCAATCTACCTCGTAATGGATCAACTTTGTATGTGCGATTGTATTCGATGGTGAATGGTGTTTGGCAATTGAACGACTATACTTATTCAGCCTCTTCGTCTAAGTCGGTCTTGCAAAGTCCGGCTCCTGGATCAATATTGCTTGAACAAACGGTTACCTTCAGATGGAACAACACGTTGGGTTTTCAAACTCGCCTTGATGTGGGCTCCGCTGGCATTGGGAGCAGCAACCTCTTCAGTACAACCACAGAGACTGCCCTCTCCCAACTGGTGCGTTCAATTCCTGACAACGGGTCAACTGTTTACGTGCGACTGTGGACATCCATTGACGGGCAGTGGTTTTTCAACGATTACACTTTTACAGCCCCAACTACCTTCAGATTGCCTAATAGAGATCCATTCTGCAGTCCCACGCCCGAACAAGTGTCCAATCGAAATTCCACCCTATCGATCCCTCTAGTAGTTCCGCCCGCCCTTCCCCTCTCTGGACAAAAGTATTGTGACCCCACATTCGGCACCGAGGTGCTCAGAATATCCGATGACGACAGTATGCTCAATATGGTGGATAACAATTCACAAGTGGGCTTTAACAAAGATTCTTCAAAAATCGCAACTTTTACAGGCGGAGGTGTAATTCGAGTATATGACCTAGACCCTGTATCCTTAACAAAAATAGGACAAGGTAAAACGATTTGGCCTATCCCTGCACCGGATGGTGGCTATTTGGAAGGTAATGCAACCACAGCGTTTTGGAGCAGGGCAGATAATTCCGATGCAAAGCACACCATCTTGATAGGGGCAAGGTTGTCATACTACAAAGTGGATGTGGATACTGGAAAAGCAACGCTGCTGGCAGATCTGAAGAACTTAGTCAGTAGCAGTCTGCCAACGAATCCCAACAACTTTGGAAAGCTCAGTTTTAATCGCTGCAGCGCTAGCGATGACACTAGCATCATCGGTTGCGCAATTGTTCTTAGGACGCCTGACGAGAGATATCCGAGAGTCGGTTATGTCGTTTTTCAAATTTTGTCACAGATCTCTTCCGATCCATCCCAAAACTGGATTATTAAGGCAAAATTCATAAACGGTATCGATTCTCGAGAAGTGGACACCTTCCAAGATTTTACAATGAGAGGATCGGACGGGGTAACCTACACGTATTCAGCATACAATCCTTATGAGGGCGGCTACAAAATTGCAATTGATAGAAGTGGCCGATTTTTGGTTTTAAGCGCAAGTACGGGCGGACGAAACTACAATTCATCCATAGTAGTGGATACTGTGAAACAGGCCGCGAATCAGCAAGCAGTTAGTTTTTTGCAAGCGGGTGGTCATGGAGATTTCGGTAACAGAGTGTTTGTTGGGATGACGACATCGTATGGTACTTGTTCAACATGTATGAAGAAATGGGACTTAAGCACACTTACCAGTGATCCAAATCCAGATCAAAACAACGGGACTCCCATAACAGATCCTTTTGGATGGCTCATGTTGGGAGCTCAATATAATAGTTTAATGGCCGCTGACGGTGTAGAAACCACGCTGGTACTTGCTTGTCCCCCCTCTGGTTGTGGGGCAAACCCACCAGCCTACATAGGCGAAATCATGAACCTAAGTATTAATGGTTCAAAGGTTATTAAAAGACTGGTCCGTTTAAATAATACGCTTTCTTCATTCGGGTACAATTACATCCAAACATTGCAAAGCCTAGATGGAAAACTGGTTGCCTTCACGTCTAATTTTGGAAAGCCGGATGGACAAAGTCATGTTTTCATTGTTCGAGTTCGGCCATAAGTTTTATACTGCAAAGCTATCTTGCCTTGGGATCGCCCCCCGCGCGGGTGCATGCCGCCCGCTAGGGGTGACTTCAAGTGGGCTATCCACATCCAACAGCAGATCGTGATTGTGGACGAGTGGGCCCTCGGAAGTTATCCACCTCGGATCACTTGAAAAACTGAACAAACCGAGGTGGATGATAGACCCTTATGTTGCTAGTTTTTCACCGTAGCGGTCACTGTAATTGCGTTTGATGGGGTGGTGAACCCGGCTGGCGTATCCACTGAAATGGTGGTCTGCCCGGCGCGCAACGGCACGAATTCGGTCATGGCCCATTCTGAAGGACCGGTTAACGTCACCTTCGATTCAATCTTGGCAATGGTCGGATCAGTGCTGCTCAAATTCACGGTAGCCACCACTCCTGGACGCAGCCTTTGTGCCGTGATATCTGCTCCGCGGCGGGTTTTGGGATCAAGGTAGACAGTCCACAGTGTAAGGTGTGTTTTACTGGGTTCTTTCAACGATACGGTGAACGCGCGAGGATCGCGAGTGGCCTTGGCCCGTAGAAATTCGGCTTCATCGGGTGGACCATAGGGCGAATACACCACCATGATGCCGGAAGGAGCCATGTACACAGGGGCCACGCGGTCACGATATCCAGGCGCTGAAGCGGTGTGGTTGATTGTTCCTGAATCGGCTAATCCCTGAATGAAGTAAGGAATTCTCATTTCTCCAGCGGGTACGTGAATGGTGACTGATCCAGAACCCAGCTTATCGACGCTCGCGGAAAGAACCATTGCTTTAGGATCGCTGCTGGTCAAAGTCACATCTAAGCCCTTTGCCGGGGCGGCTTCTCCCAACAAAATAAATGAGGGAACCTGCAGATCTTTCCCCAGATTAATGTCCCCGGTTAGTCCCATTCCAGGCAGTTCCACCATGGCTTTCACTACGGCATACTGCTTTGACTGGCTGAAACCGGCGGGCATCTTTACGGTAAGTGAAGTTGTTCCTACATTACCGTTGGGTCTGAATTCAGCAAACATGGAAGAATCCCCAGGAGCCATGGTTAACACTGATTCTGGAATAATGCCCACCTTGGGGTCTGAACTAAGAATGCTTACCTTCACAGCGGATCTCTCATCACCAGCACCAGCGGAAATGGATTGCTGCATGACAAACTTGCCTTCAGCATCGATCAAGGCTGAATACACGGTCATTTTCGCCGAAGTATTTGGGGTGGTGGAAAAGGAAGGCGCTTTGAACGGGCCAACCAGCAGCAGGGACGATTGAGCAAGTTTGATGGTGCCTTTGCTGCTTTCGTAACCAGGTGCGGATATGGTGTAAGTGACCGATCCGTTGTCGCTAAATGCCTGGGCCATAAAATCGGGAGTTTCAAAGTAGTTTGCGTTCACCTTGATGGTGATTGCTTTGGCCCCGGGCTTGTCTGGTAAAGCGGATAGCAACAGCCGCGATGGGTCGTCACTGGTGATGGTGACCATCAGACCTGTTTCCGGTGCATGTTCGGTTAGTCTGATGTTGGTATACATCTGTAGATTTCGACCGACGGTTACTTCGGCAGGAGTAACAAACCCAGGTCCGGCAAGCAGCATGGCTGGGGCAAGGATCGCGCTTAAAACATTGAGTGAATACACGTATCGCATGGGATGACCTCGTTTGACAGAGTTAGTGAAAAAGAAACAGGGTTAGTGAAAAAGATGGATTAGAAAAGGGAATGTAAGTTACACATTCCCTTTCCAAGGTTGATTTACTAGTTGATGAATACCGATACGGCGGTTAGCGCCGTCGGTGTGGCATATCCTATTGGCTGAGTCACGGTAATGTTGGCCGACCCTGATGCAGCTAGAGTTACCGGCAGAGTGGCGACACTTTGTCCAGGGAGGATTGAGACAGTTGCTGGTACGGTGGCATTGGCGGAACTGCTTTGAACCGCAACAGTCAGCGCCAAACCTCCTGCTAACGACATTGGCTGAATCGGATTATTAGCCGAATCGAGTAATGCCGTAATGACATTCAGGGTAACCACATTTCCCACATTGCCACTGATGCTACTGCCGTTTGTGGTGTTAAGGATTACGATTCCGCTAGGGGCCAGAAATGCGGTTCCCGTCTTAGGAGGCGCACCGGAAACGGTTGCCGTGTAAGTTGGTGACCCGGAACTGCTGAGAGCTTGAGCATAGAAGACAATGCTCTGTTGGCCTTGCGGGACGGTCACGGTAATGGAATTGCTACCAGCCACCGTGGGCGATGCCGATAGTTTCAATAACGCTGGATTATTGCTGACGATGGTAATCTGCGTTCCTCCGGGTCCAGCAATTTGCTGAAGAACAACATTCAATGCAGACTGCAAATTCTTTCCGATGCTAAAGCCATCGTCGAGAAGAGCAATTCCACCAGAGAAGGTAAAGGTAGCGGCTACCGCAGCAGAGCTGAAGTTGGTGGCGCTGGCCGTTACGGTTGTGGAACCGGCAGCTACTGGGGTGAGTAGAGTAGACGCCGAGTTTGTTCCACCAGCGATGGTGATTGGAGAGCTGCTGATGGTTCCCGCTGCTGTGTTGCTGCTTTGTACCGTTACAGATACTGTTTTGTCTGCAGCCAGCAGTTGGCTTTCCGCAAAGAAGCCGCCGGAAAGCGCCCCGGTTTCTACCAGGATGGACGCCGCCCCAAATCCTACGGGCGAGGTGAAGGAGGCTGCTCCAATGCCGCCGGGCGAAGTAATTCTAAATCCGGCAGGAGCAAAGGATACAGATCCGTTGATTGAAGTGAAGCCAGGGGCATCTACGCTGTAGGATGCCGAACCGGAATTCGACAGAGACTGCATATAGAAGTCTGGAGTGGCGGAATGGCCGGGCGGAATGTTGATGGTGATAGAGCTGCTTCCAACGCCATTTGCTCCGCTGGTTGCCTTAGAGAACAGCAAGTTTGGATTGCTGGTGCTGATGGTTACAGCCACAGTGCTATTGGCGGTTGAACTGAGGGAAACATTAACCGCTTTTTGCAGATTCTGACCAACTGTTCCAGTGAAGCCAGTCATTGTGATGGATACCACTGTGGCGTTCACCAAACCGCCTGTGGAAGGCGCGGTGAAGCCAGCCGGGGCACTGATGACAATGTCGGTGGTGCCGGTATTTCCTGCGATGAAATTCACCGTTCCCGTATCCGATCCATTGGCTAAAGTGACCGTTGCGGCGTTGACGTTGCCGACGCTGGTGACGTTGCTGCTGATAGGCACATCGGCAGAGAATGCACCGCGCACCTGTTGAAACGCTGCCATTACACCGGAAGCGTTAAGACGACCAGACCGGACCGTTAAGACCGTGGTGGCACCTACAGAGGTGCTGAACGGAGCACCAACACCATTGGGACCAGAGATTACGAATCCGGAAGGAACTAATGTGATGGTAGACGCACCAGGATTGTATCCCGGAGCGCTGAGGATAACATCAACAGTCCCCGATGCGGCAAGGCCCTGCACGGTGGTGGACACGGTGGTGGTGCCTTCCGTAATGATGGCTGAAATGGAGGGCTTTCCTGCTGCGTTAGGATTGCCAACCAAGGCCAGGCTGGGGTTTGAGGACGTGATGGTAAGCAACACGCCGCCCAGTGGTGCCGGTTGGGCCAGGGTGATCAATAGCGAAGTTTGCAGATCTTTACCAATGGTCAGATTCGCGGCAAGGATGGCTGGCGGGCAGTTACTAACACAGGCGGTGTTAGATAGGGCGAAGCTGGTTGTAGCGCCAAGCCCTGGAATTGAGGCAACCACGCCGTAACTACCAATGATGCCGTTGGCGTTGAGCCCTTGTGAGGTAGCCATTCCGGAACTATCGGTGAGCGCTGTATTGTTGTTAAAGCTTGCCCCTGCACCCGATGTGGGAGGCGTAAAGGTAACCTGTAATCCGCGTAACGGATTGCCGCCAATGTCGGTAATCAACACTGTTAACAGGCCAGGGAAGGTTGTGTTCACTGGCGTGCTTTGTGGTGTACCACTAACAGCGGAGATGGCCGCCGGGGCTCCAACAATATTGGTTAAACCAAAAGCGTTGGTGCTGATACCGGCCACTGTGGCGCTAACGTTGTAGACACCACCAGACTTGGCATTGGCGCTGATTGCTGCCGATGTGGCAACACCCGCTGCGTCTGTGACGGCAGTTGTAACGCCGCCGGCAAAGGTCACGGATGCTCCATTTACGGGTCCGGCAAAGGTCACCGTGGCGCCGCTGATGACGTTGCTATTCGCGTCGGTCACGAGGGCCTTCAAAGGACTTCCGAAGGCCGATAGGATGGTTGTCGTCTGGCCCGATCCACTTACTACGGAGATGTTGGACGGATCGCCAGGCTTATTGGTTAAGGTGAACGAAGCTGGGGTAAGTCCGTTCAAGTTAGCTGTGATGTTGTAAGTCCCAGCCACTGTTCCGGCTGTAAGTACTGCCGATGTGGCAATGCCGGCACCGTTGGTAACGGCGGTGTTGATTCCACCGAAGCTTCCGCTAGCGCCAGAAAGGGGCAGGCTGAACGTTACGGTTGCGTTTGGAACCGGGTTATTGCTGTTATCTTTCACCAGCACCACTAACGGTGCTGTAAAGATGTTGGTCACCTTGGTGTTTTGATTGTCGCCAGAAACGATTGTGATGGTTGCTGGCGCTGCCGGAGGTACGATCACCAAAGTCAGATTCTTTGAGACGCTGGTTGAGCTTGCATCGGTGACTGTTACAACCACTGTGTTAGAACCGGCGATTGTAGTGGTTCCGCTGATCACACCGGTTGTGGCGTTGATCGTCAAGCCGGTGGGCAGACCCGTTGCCGACCAGGCATAAGGTGTGGTGCCGCCGGTGGCCGCTACAGTAGCGCTGTAGGCCACACTAACCGTGCCGCTGGCTAGCGAAGCTGTGCTGATGGCGAGGGCCGGAGGCACAATCACTAAGGACAAGGTCTTGGTAACAGTTTGCGCTGTAGGAACCGTTGTATCGGTAG
>JAYWBH010000705.1:0-10011 GCA_043781815.1 Bryobacterales bacterium
GCATGGGCAAAACCACCACCGCTCAGGAACTGTCCCGCCAACTGCTGGACCAAGGCGGCCGTAAACCAATCTTCTTGGACCTCCGCTACGTCCGCGACCCCGCCCTCACCGCTCCCGACCTGGACGAAATCATCAACCGCATTCTGAAGCGCGATTGGAAAGGCGGCGCAGATACCAAGCCCCCCACTCCCAGCGAAATCTACAAACTGGTGGACCAGGGCGCACTCATCATCTTTGACGGTTTAGACGAAGTGCTAGTGAACCTGCCAGACGCGCAGGGTCAAATGTTCACCCGGCAACTGTTCCGCGTTCTGCAATCGAAGGAGACCAAAGGTCGCCTACTGATCACTTGCCGTTCCCATTTCTTCCGAACCATAAAGGAGCAGTCCGCCCACTTCACCATGGAGGGTCGCGACAATATCAAGGCCGAAAGTTACCGTGCGCTGGTGCTGCTGCCATTCCGTAAAGAGCAGATTCGCGAATACCTACGCCACTCGCTTCCTGTGGGCACGGACATTGACCAAGCCTACGAACTAATCGAATCCGTCCACAACCTGCCGGAACTGGCCGAACGCCCCTACACGCTCAGCCTCATCGTGCGCCAATTCGCCAAGCTCGAACAGTGGAAGGCAGAGGGCCGCCGCATCACTGGGCTCACCCTCTACCGCTTCCTGGTGGAAGAATGGCTACTGCGAGACCAAGGCAAACACCAGATTGTGCCAGACCACAAGCAGATGCTTATGGAATACATTGCCGCCGAACTGGTTCGCTCCAAACAGCGCGTCTGGACAGCCACTGAGCTTGACCAATGGTTGATGGATTTCCTGATGGCCCATCCGCGCATTGCCGCGCATTACGAAGGAGTGAAGCGCGACTTGCTAAAAGAAGATCTGCGCACCGCAACCTTTCTGGTGCGCGAAAACGACGGCTTCCGCTTCGCCCACACCTCGCTCCAGGAGTATTTTCTATCTGCCTATCTGCGCCGTGCCCTCATCGAAGGCCGTGCTGAAAATTGGGCTTTGCCGGGGATCAGCCGAGAAACTCTGGATTTTCTCGGACAATCTCTTGAGGAGCAACCTTCCCAAAAAGCACTGGCCGGACTTGAAGTGCTGCGCGATACTTACCGGGTCGAAGCAAGCGAATTGGCGTTGCGCTACTTCCTCACTGCGCACACCAAGGGCTACCCCGCCCCCACTGCGGTCGGCTTTCAGTTGCAGGGGGCCGACTTGTGGGAATTGCAGGTGGACTTTCGCCATCATCAAATGTTTGATCTAAGCGGCAGCAACTTCCAGGGCGCGCAGCTTGGGAATTCGTTTTGGCGGAATTGCCGGTTGGATGGTGCCGATTTCCGCCATGCCAAAGCAGCGCGCAGCCAATGGGAGGATTGCACAATGAACGCGGCGAAATGGGAAGGGGCGGAGTTAGAAGCGGGACAATTCCGAAAGTGCGCAATTGCCGCTGTATCCTTTGCCGGATCACACCCGCTTCGCACTGAATGGATAGGTTGTCAACCCACTGGGCCAATCCCGCCTTTTGAAGCTAAGGGGGGCCAACCGGTCCTGTGCCTTCAGGTGGGCCATAAGCATTGGGTGACAACTTTCTCTTGGTTACAAGATGGGAGCCGGGTGTTGACAGCGTCAGAAGATGCCACGCTGAAAATTTGGGACACCGTCAATGGTAGGTGCTTGCAGACTTTCACTGGGCATAAAGACAGGGTGACAGGTTGCGTGTGGTCGCCAGACAAGAAGAGACTTCTGTCGTCGTCATGGGACCGCACATTAAAGGTTTGGGATGTTGTAACCGGCCACTGCCTACGGACTCTGAACGGGCATACGGACTTGGTGAACGACTGCGCTTGGTCGCCAGACGGAAGTCGTCTCTTATCGGCTTCCACGGATCGTACCTTAAGGGTTTGGGACGTGGCCAGCGGCAACTGCTTACTTACCCTATCCGGACATGAGGGAGGAGTGATTGGCTGCGCATGGTCACCCAAAGGGAGGCTCCTTCTGGCTGCTTCGGTCGGCGGCAATTTGAAAATCTGGGATGCAGCAAATGGTGAATGCATGCTCACGATCTTAGGGCATAGGACACGGATAAATCGCTGTAGTTGGTCGCCAGATGAAACTAAGATGCTTTCGGCATCGGAAGACCGCAGTTTGAAGATCTGGGATGTTTCCAGCGGCCAGTGCTTGCATACTCTTATTGGACATACGAACAACGTGACCGCCTGCTCGTGGTCGCCGGACGGCGATTTGGTGCTATCGGCTTCATTCGACGGCTCCCTGAAGGTTTGGGATTCGGCCAACGGCAAGTGCCTTGTTAATCTGACAGGATATTCGAGTTTCATCACTTGCTGCTCGTGGTCGCCAGACGGGAAGCGCGCGTTGTTGTCGGGAGACGGCATCGAACTACAAATGTGGGATGTGTCACGCGGTTTTCGTCTGCACACCTTCGAGGATCATTCGAGATATTTGCTTGGCTGCGCATGGTCACAAGATGGGAAGTGCTTACTTTCGGCTTCAGGCGATGGAATGAATTTGTGGGATATGAACAGCGGCAAGTGCCTGCATACGCTCACAATTGATATCGATTCGATAAGCGCTTGCTCTTGGTCGCCTGATGGTCGCTATCTTGTTTCAGGTCTTTCCGGCGGCACGTTGAAGGTATGGGATGCAAATAAGAGACAACCTGTGCGTACTCTCACTTCTCATACTAACGTTGTCACTGGCTGTTCTTGGTCCCCAGATAGCATGCGAATCGTGTCCTCTTCGTATGAGGGAACACTGAAGATATGGGATGCTGCGAGCGGTCTTTGCCTGCGGACTCTCTCAGCAAATACCGAATTGAATGGATGTGCTTGGTCGCCTGATGGCAGCCGTCTACTGTCCTGGTCACATGCAGGGACGCTAACAATATGGGATGCGACCAACGGCCAACAACTCAATCCTTTCACCGTGAGGCAGGGATTTGTGACCAGTTGTGCTTGGTCTCCTGATGGACGCTGCGTGCTTTTCGGATCAGTCAACCAAACGCTAAGAATTTTGGATGTCACAACGGGCAACTATCTGCGTACAATCCCGATGGAGGGATACGTGGGAGGGATGGCCTATTCCCCAGATGGTGCTCTCATTGCCATGGCCCTATCGGAAGGCTGCATCCGCATCCACGATGCCACTACGTTCGCCGAAGTGGGTCTGCGCTATTACCACCTGCACCCGCCGCACGGCGACCCCACTTGGGCCACGGTGGACATGCTGAACAATCGCATTGTCGCTTGCGGCCCTGATGCCTGGCGGTCGCTCGGTTGGATTGTGCCCGAAGCCGGGTCCGGCATGCCCCTGTGGCGTCCCGCTGAAGTGTTCGGCCCGCTGCCTGTGTTCGAACAAGAACGAAACCAATAGCGCAAATGGCCGGTTTGATTTTACCTCGCTCGCCTGGCTGCTATCCAAGCAGCGGATAGTCTGTGTAGCCCTTGGCGCCGGGCGTGTAGAAGGTAGCCTTATCGAGCTCATTCAACGGGGCGTCGCGTTCAAAGCGCTTCACTAAATCGGGGTTGGCAATGTACAGGGTGCCGAAAACAATCGCATCAGCACCGGATTCGGCTGCCAATCTGCTCGGCTTCGAGTGCGACAGGCGGCGCCCGCAATCTGCTGAAACCTTTGGCCCGTCAATTGCTTCTCCATAAACCAAAGCCGATGAACAAACTCCTCATAACGCTATTGGTTGCCGCAGTTTCAGCGGGAGCGCAGGACGCAATCTCCTTAAAGGACGCAGTTCTCCTTGCCTTGGGTAAGAACAAGTCCCTGGAAGCTGCTGCATCTGCGCGAAATGCCACACAAACGCGAATTACCCAGGCGCGGAGCGGCCTGCTTCCCAAAGTCAACTACTCCGAGTCGTGGACCCGAAGCAACAATCCTGTCTTCGTATTTGGCTCGCTACTGTCACAACGTCAGTTCGGCCCGCAAAACTTTGAGATTGGGTCGTTGAACAGTCCGAACTTCATCAACAATTTTCAATCGCAGATCACACTCGACCAGACTCTGTATGGGGCTGGCCAGACAATGCAGGCGGTACGGTCGGCCGAACTCACCAGGGAACTTACCAGCGAAGAAGGAAGACGAACGCAGACCGAAGTTATCGCTCAGGTTATTCGCGCCTATTACGACTCGCTCTTGAGTGCGGATCAGTTGAGCGTGACCGGCCAATCGATTCGCTCAGCGGAGGCCGATCTGGAGCGGGCCAAAAATATTCGTTCCGCCGGGATGTCTACCGATGTGGACGTGTTGTCGATTCGCGTGCATCTGGCAAGCGTCCGCGAGTTGCAGATCCGCCGCACAGCGGATGTAGACGTGGCCCGCGCGGCCTTGAATGACGCAATCGGCCTTCCCTTGGACGCCGCGCATACACTTACGACTCAGTTGGTACCACTCGATCTTCCTGAAGTAGCGTTGCGGGAACAAGAGAACACGGCAATTGAGCAGCGGCCCGAGGCACGTCAGGCAAAGCTGGCGATTCGTTTGGCTGAAACTCAGGTGGCAACAGCCCGCAGTGCCCGGTTACCCCAGGTGATACTGCACGGCGCCTTCGAGGCGGATCGTCAACGTTTCGTCACCCGGGCTGGCGACAACTGGCTGGTATCGATTGGGTTGCGTTGGAACCTTTTTAATGGCTTCAGCGACAATGCCCGGATCGAAGAAAGTAAGTTTGCCGTGGACCGAAGTATCGCGGAAGAGGCGCGCGCGGGTTCTGCCATCCGATTACAGGTTCGCCGGGCCTACGCGGACCTAAATGCGGCTACCCAGCGGATCGAAGTTGCCAAGGCTTCGGTGGCCGAAGCGGAGGAAAGCCTGCGGATTACCCAGAACCGCTATCAAGCGGGGATCAGTAATATCACCGACCTGCTGCGTACGGAAACGGCGGTTCTAGAAGTGCGAACCCGCCACCTTGCAGCAATTCGAGACCAACGTGTGGCCGCCGCTGGGTTGGAACTGACGGCCGGCACACTTACGCCCGACTCCGCAGCCGTAAACGAGAGGACTCGATGAAGAGGATTTTATATTTTGTGCCGATGGCGCTCTGGATGTCCGGTTGCAGAGAATCGTCTCGCGAAGCAAAAAAAGAGATACCAGCACCTGTCGTGCGTGTCATCATCGTAGCGGCAAGCGAGCGGCAATGGCCTTCGGTGTATGAAGCCAGCGGCACCGTTCGTGCCCGGACAACGTCAGACATCGCCGCGAAACTGATGGGCTACGTTCGCGAAGTAAAGGTGCAAACGGGAGATCACGTACAAGCGGGCCAACTGCTGGTCACCCTGGATACTCGCGATCTCGACGTCAATACGCGCCGGGCCGAAGCGGCTCTCGAAGAGGTTCGAAGTTCTGTCCCGGAAGTCGACAGCGCAATTGCTGGCGCAAAGTCGAATCTTGACCTCGCGCAGAGCACGTTCAACCGCATGCAAGATCTATTCAACAAGAAGTCGATCTCGAATCAAGAATTCGACGAGGCCGCAGCCAGGCTTAAGTCCGCACAATCGGCTCACGACATGGCAAAGGCCAAGCGCGCGCAATTGGACGCACAGACCGCTAGGGTGCAGCAGGATGTCAGAGCCACAGAGGTGACTCGCACTTACGCTGCGATCACCGCCCCGTTTGCGGGTCTGATCACTGCGAAATCGGCTGAGCCCGGTACGTTAGCGGTTCCCGGCACTCCGCTGCTCACCATCGAGCGTGACGGTTCCTACCGGTTAGAAGCATCAGTCGAAGAGTCACGGTTGCCCACCATTCGCGTGGGCCAATCCGTTTCGGTAACTCTGGATGGTATTGACCGCACGATCAGCGCGCGCGTTTCGGAAATCGTACCTGGAGTGGATGCGGCTTCCCGTTCCGCCACCGTGAAGCTGGACCTACCCGTAATCGCATCCCTTAGGACCGGGATGTTCGGGAGGGCTATCTTCCGGCAGGGCAGCCGCGCGACTCTTGTGATTCCCGCAGCAGCTATTGCGGAGCGCGGTCAGTTGCAGTCCGTTTTCGTGGCAGATAACGGCACTGCACACACACGGCTGATTACTACGGGACAACGAAACCAGGATCAGGTGGAAGTGCTCTCCGGAATCACCATCGGGGACAACATTATCGTGCCGGTTCTCAAGGGCTTGTGGGACGGAGCCAAAGTTGAGGTCCGGCCGTGAATCAGGAACGCAAACTCGGTCCGGCCGGGAGGTTTGCGCAGGCTTGGATCGGATCCAAGCTAACGCCACTGGTGATTGTTGGTTCGATGCTCCTCGGCGCGTTCGCCGTTTGGAAACTGCCCCGCGAAGAAGAGCCCCAGATCATCGTCCCGATGGTGGACGTCTTCGTTCAGATGCCGGGTGCTTCGGCACGCGAAGTGGAAGAACGCGTCACCAAGCCGATGGAAAAACTGCTGTGGGAGATTCCGGGCGTGGAGTATCTGTACTCCACGTCCAGTCCCAGTATGTCCACGGTCATCGTGCGCTTCACCGTCGGCCAGGACGAAGAGAAGAGCATCGTGCGGTTGAATCAGAAGTTAGCAGCGAACTTGAACCTGATACCTCCTGGCGCTTCACCGCCGCTGGTCAAACCGCGCTCCATCGACGATGTGCCGATCCTGGCGCTGACGTTTTCGAGCCAACGCTACGGAGACTATGAGCTTCGCCGCGTGGCGGCTCAAGTGGATGACGTCATCAAGCAAACACCGGACGTTTCGGCGGTAGCTCTAATTGGAGGGCAACGCCGCGAAATTCAAATTACTTTGAATCAATCGCGGTTGGCTGCCTACAATCTATCGCCACTTCAGGTTACCGTTGCGCTGGGTCTCTCCAATCGGCGTCTCCCTTCCGGGCAATTCGCTAGTAACAACCAGCAGTTTCTTTTGGAAACGGGTGAGTTTCTGCGCACGCCTGAGGACGTTCGCAACGTTGTGGCGGGTGTGGCAAACGGCAAACCCATCTTCGTTCGAGACGTCGCGAAAGTGAGCGATGGCGGCGCGGAGCCTTCTGAATACGTGCGTTTCTCGAACGGCAAAGGTTTCCTTCCGGCTGTGACGATAGCCGTTTCGAAGCGAAAGAGCACGAACGCGGTTACGGTTGCCGGAGAGGTTCTCACTCGTGTGGAGCGGCTCCGCGGAACGGTCATCCCCTCCGGCGTTGAAATGACTGTGACCAGAAATTATGGGGACACCGCCGAGGAAAAATCCAACGAGTTACTGTATCACATGCTGATTGCTGTGATCTCTGTGAGCATTCTCATCGCGATTACTTTGGGACTCCGGGAATCGCTCATCGTGTTCACGGCGATTCCCGTCACCTTGGCACTGACGCTGACGATGTTCTATCTATACGGCTTCACGCTGAATCGCATTACCCTGTTTGCGCTGATCTTTTCCATCGGCATTTTGGTGGACGACGCGATTGTTGTGGTTGAGAATATCGTTCGGCACTGGAGAATGCCGGGCAATCATAACCGGCCCCCCAATGACGTAGCTATCGAGGCCGTGGATGAGGTGGGCAATCCGACTATCCTCGCGACGCTTGCCGTTGTCGCTGCGATTCTGCCCATGGCCTTTGTTGGCGGTTTGATGGGCCCATACATGCGCCCCATCCCTGTCGGCGCGAGTGCGGCCATGCTGTTTTCCATGCTGGTCGCTTTCATCGTCACCCCTTGGGCCGCCGTACGAATTCTCAAATCTGGCGGAGCACACCAAGCGGACGAACGCGAGGATTATGTGACTCGCCTCTACCGGCGCGTGATGGGAAGCCTGCTTCATAGGCCCGTTGTGCGGTGGAGTTTTGTTGGAGGTGTGATGATCTTACTGTTAGCCTCTTGCTCCCTCTTCTATACCGGGTTCGTGAAGGTCAAAATGCTCCCGTTCGACAACAAGAGCGAGTTCCAGGTGATTGTCGACATGCCAAACGGCACGACGCTTGAACAAACCGCTCGCGTCGTACAGTTGCTGGGCGAGGAAACACAGAAGCAACGAGAGGTGGTTAACGTCCAGACTTACGCCGGAACAGCCTCGCCGTACAACTTCAATGGCCTGGTGCGCCATTACTATCTGCGCCAGGGGCCGAACGTGGCCGACATCCAAGTGAACTTGCTCGGAAAGGATGCGCGCGATCTGCAGAGCCACGAGATTGCCAAGCAGGTACGTCAGCGACTGCTTCCCATCGCCGAACGCTACGGAGCGCGAATCAAAGTTGCCGAAGTCCCACCGGGGCCGCCAGTGCTGGAAACACTGGTCGCCGAAGTCTATGGGCCAGTCATGGAAAGCAGAATCGCGCTAGCCAAACAAATGCGCGATATCTTCAAGCGCACCAAAGGTGTGGTGGATGTGGACTGGTACGTGGAAGACGATCAAACCAAGTTCCGCCTGCTGGTGGACAAAGAGAAAGCTGCTCTCAACGGTATTTCCGAGGATGATATCGCTCGCTCGATGCAGGTAGCTTCCGCTGGATATCAAGCCGGGCTCTTGCATCAGGACGCAGAGAAGGAAGATCTTTCATTGACCGTCCGTTTGGACCGCGCAACACGGTCTGACCTGGATCGTATGCAGGGCTTGAAGATCACTGGCAACACCGGGCGCACCGTCTCACTGAGTGAACTCGTGCATACCGAAAAGGTGATCGAGGACAAGAGCATCTATCACAAGAATCTGCTTCCCGTGACTTATGTAACCGCTGACATCGCGGGAGAGATCGAGAGCCCGGTTTATGCTGTGCTCCAGATCGGGCCCGAGATCGACAAGATTAAGATCCCGGAGGGCTACGGGATTGAGCAGCACATGGCCGCAGTGCCCAGCGATCCTGACCGCTACTCGATGAAATGGGACGGCGAATGGCACATCACTTATGAGGTCTTTCGCGATCTGGGTATTGCATTCGCGGCTGTGCTGATCCTGATCTACGGCTTGGTAGTCGGCTGGTTCCAGTCGTTCCTCACGCCGTTGATCATCATGGCGGCCATCCCCTTTTCGCTGGTGGGAACACTGCCCGCACATGGTTTGCTACATGCGTTCTTCACTGCCACCTCGATGATTGGTTTCATCGCCGGTGCGGGCATCGTGGTGCGGAACTCAATTATCCTGGTGGACTTCATCGAACTACGGTTAAGAGAAGGCATGCCGATGGACGAGGCGGTGATTGATGCCGGCGCGGTGCGATTCCGCCCGATGATGCTGACTGCCGCCGCGGTAGTTGTCGGTTCGTCGGTGATCCTGTTCGATCCCATCTTTCAGGGACTGGCCATTGCACTGATGGCGGGCGAGATTGCATCGCTCCTTCTCTCGCGCATGACGGTTCCGGTTCTGTTCTATATCTTCAACAGAAGGAGGCAACTTGTATGACAGTGGATCGCTATTTACACGTGATTGCGGGAGCGTTCGTGGTGGTAAGTCTCGCGCTAGGCTACTGGGTCAGCCCGTACTTTTATCTATTCACCGCATTTGTCGGGCTCAACCTGTTTCAATCCGGATTGACGAATTGGTGTCTGATGTCGACGATTCTGCGGAAGCTCGGCGCCAAAGATGTCTGAGGCCGCAGAGGTTACGAAGACAAGGAAGGATCACCATGGCAAGAGTCGTAGTGTTGGACTGGCGGTGCGTGTCAACAACTTTGAGACATCTGGCAAGAGAGTTTACAGAGTTTATTCTTCGGTGTTTTCCTTGTCTGGAATTGGCTTATTAATCCAAACTTTCAAAGGGAGATCCGACGGTTTGGGTCGGCGGACGACCCGTTCCGGATGCTGCTGGTAGGCGGCATCCAGCACCAACTGCCGATTGGCCAGAATAGTTTGGGCCTCACCGAAATGAACCACGGCGGGCTCAGCATGGCGATGCCGGAGTGACGATGCTCTTCGTTATACCAGATCCAGATCCAGATCCAGCGGATCCAGCGGGACAAAGACCCATAAGCGCTAAGATAAGTTTTTTACAGCAATAGGTTGTGGCATTCGTGGCAGGCACCACAACCAGCAGCAATTGTTTGCAACATTTCCAGGC
>JAYWBH010000706.1:0-3314 GCA_043781815.1 Bryobacterales bacterium
GCCCAAGCCGCTGTTTCAGGACAATGGTTCCGGCATGCACTGCCATCAAAGTTTGTGGAAAGACGGTAAGCCTCTGTTTGCAGGCGATGGCTATGCCGGACTCAGCCAGATGGCCTTGTGGTACATCGGCGGATTGCTAAAGCATGCCCGAGCCCTTTCCGCATTGATCGCACCCACTACCAACAGCTACAAACGGCTGGTTCCAGGTTACGAAGCCCCGGTGAACTTGGCATATAGCCGCAGAAATCGGTCCGCCGCTTGCCGCATTCCCATGTACTCTTCCAGTCCCAAGGCAAAGCGTGTGGAGTTCCGCCCGCCCGACACAGCAGCCAATCCGTACCTCGCTTTTGCCGCAATGCTGATGGCTGGCATGGATGGAGTGTTGCGCAAAATTGATCCCGGCGAACCGCTGGATAAAGACATTTACGACTTGTCACCAGAAGAGATGAAGAATGTTCCGTCCATGCCAGGCAGCTTGGATGAAGCGTTGTCCTGCCTGGAAGAAGATAGCGACTTCTTATTGAAGGGTGACGTTTTCACAGCGGATTTCATTGATAATTTTATTGCTTATAAACGGAAGAATGAAGCGGAGGCAGTAAGGTTGCGGCCGCACCCGTACGAGTTCCATCTCTACTACGATTGCTAGCGGCGAAGCATTTTATCCGCAGATGGCGCAGATAAACGCACTTATTTAATTGTTACTCTACCCGATAAATCAAAATGGAATAACCAGCACGAGCCACTGGTTGCCGATCACGAAATGCAGCCAGGTAGTCTTCATGGCCTTTGGGAAGCACCAGCCCAGTCAACAAATCGACACTGATGGCATACACGCCAGCTTCCGGTTGATACCGATTTCCAGTAGGCGATTCCGCTGATGGCCAATCGTGTGATATGAAAGTTCCCACATCGGTGTAGTGCTTCAAATTATCAAAGCTGAAAAGAAACGTGTGCAGTGGTTCTTGAGGGTGTTGCTTAATATAAGCAGCCAGCTCTGGATAGTTCTGTCCCCAATCCAAGTTGCTATCTGCCAAATAGCGCCAACCATTTGTAGGACCGCCCATCCATTCGTTGAAGTAGGAAATGCCGTTTGGATAAACCCGCAAGGACGAAATCGCCAGCAACGCCACACCAACGGCAACAGCTCCTTTCCCTATCCGATGTCGCCAAAGTAACTCAATGGCGAAGCCGCTTCCTAATATAAAGAAAGGTAGCGCAGGCAGCACGTGACGAAATCCAATGTGGAAGTTAGACATTACGCCTGCCCCAAAATAAAGCGCCGCAGATCCCCAAATCGCCGCATCCGCAGCCCCTGCCTGACGACGCCAGAGTCGAACACACAACACCGTCAAGCCTGCCAGAGTCAGCAACTGAAGCACAATCGGAAACTTGATCGCCCAGCAAAGCGGAAAGTAAGTGGGTTCCCAAATTTCAGCCCTGTGACCCAACATGTATCCAGGAAATCCAACTGTCAGCATACTGTTGCCCACATAGGTCAGGCCTTTTATAAATTGATGAGGCCATGGCAAATTAGCCAACGGTTCTATACAGCGGATGATCCACAGCGGAACTCCCGGATCAGGAAATTCTGCCCGATCCAACGCCGAAAGTGGTCCAGCTTTGAATTGCGAAATAGCCAGCACTGCAAAGTAAAAGAATGGCGGCATGGTTACTGCAGCCAGCAGGCGTGGACCTTTCCATAAGGCCAGCAGAAATCCCAGCAAGACCAGCGGCAGCAAGGTGAACTTTGTAAGCAATGCCATGGTGCTAGCTAGGGTTAGAAACAGTAATCGTATAAGAGTTGGAGTCTGCCAGTATCGCCATGCCATGTAGGCGAATAGCAGCGCGGCAAATGCGGCTGGCACGTCTGATTTAATCAGCGCACCGTGCCCCAGCATAGTTGGCTCAAGGCACGCGCAAGCAGCCAGAATGAGGGCCACCACTTCACCAAACAACTGCCGTGCCCAATGCCAAATCAGAAATACAATCAACAAGGGAAACACAATAAACGGCAGGCGAGTATAAAACAACAGGCGCCTTGCGCGGACATGTTGCATCCCCAGAATTTCAATCCCAATTTGGTAGGCATCTTTGGATTGCCAGCCCTTGGTCTCCATAGGATCTGGCGCGTATAAAAGTATCGGCACCCAGCCGCTGATGGCGCGGGTCAAAGGTGGTGTATCGGCAGGCTCCAAAATATCTTCGCCCAGCCAGTACATATAAGCTGCGGAAAAGTGGGAGGGTTCGTCGATAGTCAACCCGAGGTGCTTGGCTTCGTACACCAGGGCCACCCCATAGAGCAGCATCAATATCGGGATGCTAAAAAATCTATGCCTGTAAAAAATGCCCAGTGTGCGATTCCTTTACCTTGGCAATGTCATCCGGGTCGCCCTCGGCCACAATATATCCGCCGCCAGATCCACCTTCCGGACCCAGATCAATGATCCAATCGGAACTGCGAATCACTTCCATATTATGCTCAATCACCAGCAGACTTCCGCCATTACGAATCAGTCGTTCAAAGGCATCCAACAACTTACGAATGTCGTCGAAGTGCAGGCCTGTGGTCGGTTCGTCGAAAATGAACAGTGTGCCCTTGCTTGTCGATTGGGCCAAGTGAGCGGCCAGTTTCACCCGCTGCGCCTCGCCACCGGAAAGCGTTGTAGCCGATTGCCCCAGCCTTAAATAACCCAAGCCCACGTCTTCCAAAACCTTCAGCTTGCTTACCAATTTTGCCGTCGATGCAAAGAAGCGCACCGCTTCCGTCACGGTCAAGCCCAGCACTTCATGAATGCTCATCATTTTGTATTTGCAATCCAGAACACTGCTCTTATAGCGCGTCCCTTTGCACTCTTCGCAAATTAATTCCACATCGGCCAGGAACTGCATTTCCACCGTCACAGTGCCATCGCCTTGGCAAACCTCGCAACGTCCACCAGGGATGTTGAAGGAAAAATGCCCGGCGTTATAGCCGCGCTTTGTTGCCTCTGGAGTCTGCGCAAACAGTTCGCGAATGGTATCGAATGCCTTGATATATGTAACCGGATTCGAACGCGGCGTGCGACCAATGGGGCTCTGATCCACCATCACCACGCTGCTGATCAAGCTGGCATTTTCAACCGATCGGCAAGTAGCCTTCATCGCTGGACCAAACTCCTCTTCGTCCTCGGTTTCCATGTCTTCCCGTAGAATGCGACGATCCAGTGTTTTGTAAATCACATCATGCACCAGGCTGGATTTGCCCGATCCCGATACGCCCGTCACGCACACCATCATGTCCAATGGAATGCCCACGTCAATGTTCTTTAAATTAT
>JAYWBH010000707.1:0-10001 GCA_043781815.1 Bryobacterales bacterium
TTCACGAAACCTAATCGAACAAGGTAAAAGGCATCGGCCACATCGCCCTGCTTACAAATCACCTGGCCAGGTACGACATCGACAAGTTCCACCCGATCCCGCAACTTATCCAGAAATTCCTGACTGACGTTGCAGAAAACGGGCACAGAGCGGAAGTGCGCATCGAGCGCCCGAGTGCGGTAGTTTTTATTGAGCTTGTCTTTAAAAGCCGGGGCATTGTAAAGGACGTTGTTCAAAATGTTGGGCAACATTTCCAGCATCACTACATCCGTCTGGGCTCGGACCGTTGCCGAACGCGGGTAGAACTTGGGTCGCTTCAACCGATCCTGCTTCAAAGCCGCCAGCGCCGCCAGTTCGCCGATCAATTCGCCGGGTCCGATGGTGGCAATGGGATTGTCCATCGGCAGATCCACCGATGCATCTACCGGGATATGAGTCCGCAGCATTCGCCCTTTTTCGGTTCGATCCGGTTCGCCTTTCAAGTAGCTGGTGATTTTTGTAAAGCCCTTGAACAGGCTCTTTGATTTAGCTTGCTTCGATTTTGCGGAAGCGATGGGACTGTTGATATAAATATCTACGGTGCCCGAAAGGACATAGAAAGCAGTGCTACCACTTTCCCCTTCGCGCATGATGATTTCACCCGACTTGTAGGTTTTTTTGGCAATGGCACCGGGGAATTTTCCCCAGATTTCTTTGCGGATGGAGGAGAAGTCGGGGATCGCCGACAACTCTTCGCCATCTATGGGCGTGCCGCCCAGGTTTGCTGCTAGGATTACGTCCTTGGCCATGGTGGGGGAGTTTGGTCTTTATAAGTATATGTGCGTAACTAAACGAATGTTAGGGTCAAAATAGTTTGCTCATTTATGAGCCAACCGGAATTCGTAAACCACCGGGCCACCCAGGTTTCCACCGTTGGACAGGCGAGTTTTATCTTTACTCTGAATAATTGTTAGTTCCCGTGGCTTTAGATCGGGAGAGGCGGCAATGGCACCCGGTGCCTGGGCCGGATCCTGGACATTGCGTGGACCAGCGTCGTTATCAAGGCAAAGCCCCCGCGAACGCATTTGTGTAGGATCGCACCGAGGCCTGAGTTTCGCTGGTTGACTGGGCTGGACATTGGACGGCATAGTCTCTGGCAACACAGCAGAATTAGCAAGTGCAACCGGGCTGACCAACCAAAAAACGGAATCATACCCGGCTGGGCCAGCAATGCGAAAGTGGGACTGGGTGGCGGGAATCAGATAATCCTGGGCAACCTTGACTCTGTTTGCCTGGCCAGTTTCTTCTCTAGGGAACAGCAGCACCACCTTTCCACCAGACCCGCGATTGGTGACGTACAGGTAGCCGTCGAAATTGGAGCGAAACTTGAAGCGGATCAGATCCCCTTGATTCAGCACCAGCGCGGGATCAATCGCCTTCCAAGCAGTACCTTGTTTCCCATCATTCGTTTGCCGTTCGACGGTAATATCCATCCACTGCGGTTCGACAGATGGTTGTGGTTGAGCTGCCAAACCCATGCAACACATGTAGACGGCCAGCAAAATCAGCAATCGACCCGGCTGTATGAGCTTATTCATGTTTCAGCCTGATTTCAGCAATGACTTTGGCCCCCGGTGAAGAATCTTTGGTGGCCACATAAACTGCGGTTTCTTTCATACGTTCGATAGAGGCGGCCTTCGGCTTACTGGAAGCCACATCTTTTTCCTTCACCGTTTCAATAATTAGATCGCGAGACCGAATTTTCAGTTTTTCCACTTCCGAATTTTGAATGGGAGGCGTGTTGTAAGCCATCATCGTGCGATTCCCAGTTGCCGGATTGGCGTTGCGGTTCACTTCATAAATTAGCTTGTCGATGTCTTCATCGGGATTCCGGGAGTAGGCGATAAAAATTTTCTCTGTCCCCGGTTTGCCCGCAAAAGTAAATGTCTTGTCTTCGCTGGGATAACGTACAGGAGTGTGCGGCGTCACCCGATTATCGCCACCCTCTAAGTCTTTACGAGGGAATAGTGTCTGCCAAGTCCCACTGGTGCCTTGCGCCAATATGTACAGGTAGCCATTCTGGTTGCCTTCAGCTTGAATCTGGATGCGTTCGCCGGTTTGAAATCGCGAATCCTCGGCGACTTCCACCCATTGGTCGGAGTCCACCATTTTCAAAATGCTGTAGCGCAGAACCAAAGGGGTGAACTGGACATTATCCAACCTCACACCATTTCCTTGCCCGGCCCCGTTAGGACGTTCGAAAGCAGGAATCCGCTTGGCACGCTCTGGTTCTTCCACTTTCTTGGGAACTGGCCTAACTGCAACCACCTTTTTTGGAGGATTGGGCTTCACAGCTTCCGCCTCGGGCAGCTTCTTCGCTGGAGGTGCCTTTTTGCCGTCGTCATAAAACAGTTGGCGTGGAGTTAATTGGGCCTGGGCGGAAATGGATGACAGCATAGCGACTGTCATTAAGGCGGGAACAAACCGGAAAATCATAAGCTACCTCACTTATCGGTACGAAATCTGCAATCCACTAGATGAATTTTTACTGCACTCTTAAAAGCGCAAAACTGAGGGAAGTCGGGTCAACGGAACCCAGCCATTCCCCACCTAGACTATATCGCGCTGCGAACTTTAAAAAGCAAGCCAAAATATTGTGACCCTCTTCTGCTTCCGTTTGCGCATTGGAGAGTGAAGCCGTAGTTGCTCCATCAAGGTATTAGTACTACTACGAGTGTCAGCAGTAGGGTTGCAATGATAATAGGATTGTGTTGTAGTCTCTTAAGATCAAGGATTTACGTAACTATGCCCAACTCCCCCAAGGCTTTTATAGCGCAGCTATTGTCCACCATGCTGCTTTGCAGTACGGGTACTGCACCTCTTTTATATTCACAAGAACCCGTTCGCTTGAAAATCGTCATTATTGAAGGCGAAGGCGCCACCAACAACATTAAGCAGCGCACTGCCCGCGAACCAATCGTCGAAGTGCAGGATGAAAATAACAGGCCTGTGGGCGGGGCGCTGGTCACTTTCGTACTGCCGAACTACGGAGCATCGGGAACGTTTCAGGGCGGTTCCAAGTTGCTCACAGTGACGACGGATGCCAACGGTCGGGCGGCGGGCAAGGGCTTTCAACCGAATACGGCCAAGGGAAAGATGAAGATCCAGGTACGAGCGCAGAATAATGGGCAATCGGCCAGTTCTGAGATCAATTCTGTAAATACCGGACCTGGGATGAGTCCCCCGGCTAAGTGGGCGACAGTGGGGGCTATTGCTGCGGGTGCTGTGGTCGCGGTAGTGGTGGCCACAACCGGTGGCTCTAACACACCAGTAACGCAACCCACCATTATTACGGCTGGTCCGGGCGTGGTGCGGTAGAGGATCTCTTATGAAAATGCGCAGATTCATCGTTATTTTAAGCAGCATGCTACTGACGGCAGGCATTGCCGCCGCGCAAGTTGGACAGGGCGTGGTTGGGGTGCCCTGGCTGGGCTGGATTTTCGATACCGAAGGGCGGGCATTGCGTCCCATCACGGGGATTCCCATGTCGGCATTGATGGGCGATAAAGTTGACCTGGAATTGTCGTTAGCGGTGGGGTCGCCAGAAGGTTCCTTTGCATTGGGTGTGGCCGCTGAAAGTGGTCGAGTGCTGATTGTGCAAGGTTCAAACTCTGCCGAACTGGTTGGGGCGAAGGCGAATCCGACACGCATTGTGATGAGCGCCCGGGGTCGGGTGGCGGCTCTGTATTATGAAGATGGAAATCAGGTTCAGGTATTCGATGGACTGCCCGCCAGCGGACGTTTGGCGCGCGAATTGACATTAGATAGCGTTCCAGTCGCACTGGCTGTGGACGACGCCGCAAGCACTGTACTGGCTTCCGCCGAAGGTGGTTTATACGCCTACAAGTTGGAACAAGGCAAGCAGTTGTTGATCCCTTCCAGCGGGATTTTAGAAGCGAATTTCTTCGCAGGCAGCAACGACGTAGTGGCCTTGAATGCAGACAAAATTACGCTACTACGAGACGGGCAAACCGTGGAGCTGGGGGTTCAGGAAGATATTGTGAATCCAGTAAAAGCAGCTATTTCCAGCGACGGTCGCAGCCTGATTGCGCTGTTGAAGCAGGGCAATATTGTGATTCGTAATTTGAAAGCCGGGACCAGCAAAATGCTGCAATGCGATTGCACCCCAACCGATTTGACGCGATTGCATGGCAACTCGGTGTTCCGACTGAATTCACTCAAGGATGGAACAGTGTGGCTGGTGAATTGCGATGATGAAGATCCGAAGGTGACCTTTGTTGCAACGCGAGGTGAAAACTAATGCGAACGCTACAGAGCATTGCCAAATGCAGTTTGATGGTCGCAATATCGGGCGGGCTTGTGGTTGGACAACAAACCATTTCCGATGGGACTTTCAACAATGCCGATTGGACGGTCAACGCCGTTTCCACTTTCAATGCATTTAGTCCGACCTTTTCTGGATCACAAAGTAGCGGAGGAAACCCTGGAACTTATCGTGTAGAGACCCACACCGCCGCCAGTGGTAACGGGCCAGGGGTGCTTCGAGGATTTCATCGGTACAGTCCGCAGACGCTGAACCTCGCCAGTGGAATCTCCACTATTAGTTATTCCTACGACCTGGTAAACGTTGGACCGTCATTTCTTCCAGACGTTGAGTACCGTATCGCATTGCAACAAGGCTCCAACGTCTATGTGGGGCCGAACATTGACACCATTGTATTTGGCAGCCCGTTCACAACTTTTACCGGAAGCGGCTTAACTGTGAATAGTTTTTGCGCCGTTTCGCCGTCCTCAGTAGCGCTGGATTGCACCAGTCATCCTAACTTTACGGTTGGAGCAGTAAGCATCTCCGTTGGTTATCAAGTGGCCAACACAATTGCCGTTGGTCAGAACATAAATGCCAACTCCGGCCTGGACAATTTCAGCATCACGGCGAACGCCGGCTTCCCCGCTTTGACTTGCGGCGCATTGGCGACACCACGCAACGTGCGCAGCCTGGGATCAACAGAACTAGTGGGCGACGTTGTAGTCACATGCAGAGGTGGCGTACCCACCGCCTCCGGTCAGGCAATTCCGCAGGTGGACTTCTCGCTAACTTCCTCGGTTCCAATTACTACACCCATTATTGGACTGCCCGTTGGTCCGGGTTTTGGTGGCGTAAGAAGTGGTGCCTTGCTGCTTTTAGACGAACCTGCCCCAGCCAACCAATTTGTTTGCGACAGCAACACCGGATTTTGCGGCGGCTTTGGAAACGGCACTGGTGCCGCCACGTATTACGGCGCTGGAGTGCAGTCGGCCAATAGCCCAAATAATCGTAACGTTCATGCCGGATGGGTTATTAGTTCAAACAACGCAATCACTTTTCAAGCCATCCCATTCGATCCACCTGGGTCGGGGACGCGCACTCTACGATTTACCAATGTCCGCTTAGACGCCACTACCTTGGCCGTCGGGGCACCGGTCATCGTCTCTATCGGCAACAATGCCCAAGTCACTATCGGTGGATCTTCAGTTGCGGTCGCCGTGGTTTCCACAGCATTGACGTCCAGCCTTCGTGACGCGGCTAACTTGGTCAATCAGACAGTTGGAATCGCTTTTCCCTTAGGTTTCACCAACCCCTTTCAAAAGATTGCGACGTTACGTTTCAGTGAAGGATTTCAAACGGCATTCATGGGTCGATCTCTGACTGCGCCTCCGAACGTGAACACATCGCCGACGCCAGTATCCCAAAACACACCTGGAACTGCCTATACATCAGAAACCGGATTTTATAATTCTGCGTTTCCAAATGTTCCCAATATTGGCGACTTCCGATTAGCAGGGCTAGCTAGCCAGGGAACAAGGCTGGTGGTCAAGTTTAAGAACCTGCCTCCGCAGACACAAATTTATGTAGATACTCTGAGCACCGGTGCCAGCGCGAGCGAGGCAGCCCGATTGACAGCGACTCAAGAGGGGATATTCAGTGCGGTCAATCCACCTACCAGCGCATCCACTGGCATTGCCCAACTGACAGTGGCTTCCGATGGCACAGCAATTGCCATTTGGGAAGTGCTGAACGCTAATCCTTTGGCCAGTACAAATTTTGATTTTGGACTCTATTATTCGTCGGCAGCGGTCCCCATTGGAACTTATCCAACTCCACAAGTGGATTTTTCGATTGTGCCTGCCAACCCTGACCCGAATTTAGATCTCCCACTGCTTACCAATGTGCCCCGCTTTAACGCAAATAGTTCGTTGCGAAACCTTTTCCAATTCACAATTGTGCCGGTGAGTCCTCCTGTTCCTATTGGTCCCAATTTAATTGTCAGTCCGAATCAGGTGAGCTATTCATCGACCCAAGGCCAACCCAGCCCTGCGGCACAAAGCTTAAGCGTTACGTCAACCGGTGCCAGCCTTGACTTCAGTGTTTCATCGGGTGGGACATTGCCCATCACGTTTACCCCATTGCGTGGAACCACGCCTGGATCGGTTTCCGTGTCTGTGAATACCACCGGCCTTGCCCCAGGCACCTACAAAGATACCGTGACCATTACCGCAGGCGGAGCCCAAAATCCAAGCGTTCCAGTGGGAATCAGCGTGGTTGTCAAGTCCACACCGTTGATCATCTCGCTGGATCCGGCGAACACTGTTGCTGGTGGTCCGGCGTTCCCTCTGACCGTCACTGGCAGAGGATTCCTCAGCGGTGCGGTTGTGAACTTTGGCACTATCGCGTTGCGACCAATTTCGTCGAACGGTTCCCAATTAGTTGTGACCGTTACTCCAGACTTGATTACCCAAGTAAGTACGGTTCCAATTACAGTGACGAACCCCGATGGAGGATTGTCGAATGCTGTCGATTTCATCATCGGACGATTGACCATTACGTTACTCAGTCCGGTGGTCCGCACGGCTACTGCGGCGGAATTCGCTTTCACGGTGAGTGGTGTTGGATTCCAACCAGGAGCCACCGTGGAATTTGGAGCAACGTCGCTGACGCCCATCAGTTTCACTACCGGGTCGCTGACGGCGAATGTTCCGGCGAGTGCAATTGCCCAACCAGGAACGATTCAGGTAAGCGTGAAAAATCCTAACCTGCAAGTATCGAATCAGTTGCCCTTTACCGTTCGACCGGTACCGGTGATTGAATCAGCTACCCCGAATCCGGTGGCGCTAGGTACCGCAGTGGTGACGGTAGCTGTTACAGGAAGGAATTTCTTTGATGGCGTGACGATTCAAGCAAACAACTTGAGCTTGGCTACCACTTTTATCAGCCCCACGCAGTTGACAGTGGTCTTACCAGTGAGCTTGCTGGGTCAATTGGCCACCACTAGTTTGACGGCATTCACGCCAGACGGAGTGCGGTCGAGCCCTTACCTTTTACAGATCGGCATCATCACAGTGAATATCCCCACTGTGACCGTTGGCGATGGCAACACCAACATCGTGATTACGGGTACCGGTTTTGGACAGGGTACGCTGGTGCAATTTTCCTGTCAGCCACCTCCGCCACCGCCAGTAACATTGGCGATTTCCATCATCAGCAGCACTTCCCTGACGGCGGTCCTTCCTGGCAATCTCTTAACGCGGGCGGGCGTTTGTCAGTTGACGGTTTCCACCCCATCGGGGTCAGGTACAGCCCAAATTACAGTGAACACTTCTCCACAGATTTCCGGGCTCAGTCAGAATACCATCCAAGTGGGCAGCCCGACTTTTAGTCTGACTGCGAACGGTATCGGGTTTGAGGCAGGTTCCGTCATTCGTTGGAACAGCACAGCGCTTACCACTACGCCTGTTACAGGTGGGTTGAAAGCGGATGTTCCCGCAAGTCTATTAACTACACCCGGAGGGGTGACGGTCAGTGTGGTTGGACCCCGTGGGGCACCATCGAATGGACTTCCATTCACGGTCTTCCTGCCCCCTGTGTCTCTCCTAGTGGTTTTGCCAACAACCACAAGCCCGGGCAAAGATGAAACGGTTACGGTGAGTTTGAGCGGACCTTTTCCCGCCGATTTGGTAGGATCGCTGACGTTGACTTTCCGTCCTGACGTGGGACTACCCGACGACCCAGCCATTCAGTTTTCAAACAACAGCCGGACATTCCCGATCACCATCCCAGCAGGCACCAGACCAACCTTGAACGCACTTTTCAAGACCGGCACCAGCGCCGGAGTGATTACTTTGACACCTCAGTTCACCAGTAGCGGCGTTGCCGTCACAGGAACTGGACTCGCCCCACAAACGTTGATCGTGCCGCGCGCCATCGCCGGAATTGCGACGCTTACCTGCACCCGCAAGACTGGGGCGTTCGATGTAGTGGCCAGCGGCTACACCAATACGCGGCAAGCTAGCCAGGCTCTGTTCACCTTTACCGGCAACAACCTGGGAACAAGTTCCCTTACTGTGGATGCCACCGCTCCGTTCACTATCTGGGCGGGAACGAAAACCTGCACCCCTGCAGCGGGGATTAGCTGCGTTGCCTTCGAATACACACAACCCTTTACGGTGCAGGGAAACGTAACTGACATCACCACTGTGAAGCTTCAGTTGACCAATCAGATTGGACAATCGGTAGAGCGTAGTGCAAGCTGTCAGTAGATGAATCTAGAGGACTCTGAACAAACGCGACCACCGGTGACCCTGCTGGTTTTAAAAGACCGCTATGAGGTGGAGCGTGAGCTTGGCCGCGGCGGGATGAGTGTGGTCTATGTCGCCCGTGATCGCCAACTGATGAATAAGAAGGTGGTAATTAAGGTTCTGCTGGACGAATCGCAGCAGGATGCCTGGATTCGTAAAAAGTTCCTTCAGGAAATGGAAGCGCTGGCCCGCATTGATCACCCTGGCGTGGTTGGTGCGCTGGATACTGGCGAGACTTCTGAGGGTCGGCAATTTCTGGTGATGCAGTATATTGAAGGTCAGAATTTGCGGCAGGCACTGGCCGCCGGTCCATTGGATTTTGGACGGGCCGCCGATCTATTGCGGCAAGTGGGGCAGGCATTGAGTGCGGCGCATGAAAAAGGGGTTTGGCATCGCGACCTGACGCCGGAAAACATCATGCTGCAAAAGCATGGTCTGGATGAGGAACACGCCAAGGTGATTGATTTCGGCATTGCCGGAATTCAGAATTCAGCTTTTGGCGGGGAAAAGACGCAGGTGGCGGGAAAGTATTCCTACATGTCGCCAGAGCAGTTTGCCGGAAAGCCTTCCGCCACCACCGATGTTTATGCCATGGGTATTTGCGCTTATGAAATGGTGACCGGGCAAAAACCGTTTGCAGCGTCGCTGGAGCATTTGGTTTCAGCAGAAAAATCATTGGCGGAAGCACCTCAGAAATTGCGGCCAGGCTTACCCGACGCCGCAGGACGGGCAATTTTGAAGGCAATTTCCTATCATGAGGCGGATCGATTCCAGACGGCCCGGGAGTTCGGCGAAGCCATGTCCCAGACCCTGACCGCGAAGCAAGGCAAGGGCAAAGATCCTAGCAATTTGGAAGTAGGCCACATCCTGTTTACTGATCTGGTTGGCTATTCGCTATTGCCGATGGATCTGCAGCGGGAATATCTGGCAGAGCTCCAGAATGTAGTAAAAGCGTGCGCAGCCTTTAAGAGAGCGGAAGGAAATGACGATGTGATCAGCCTGCCCACCGGCGATGGCATGGCCTTATCTTTCTTTGGCGATCCCACCCAGCCCGCGCAATGTGCCTTGGAAATAGCGAAGGCGTTGCAGAGCAGGCCGCATTTGAAATTGCGGATGGGAATTCACTCCGGCCCGGTGTATAAAGTTGCCGATATCAACGCCAATTCCAATGTTGCCGGTGGCGGCATCAACATGGCCCAAAGGGTAATGGATTCTGGCGATGCCGGGCACATTCTGGTTTCCGAAGCCATGGCCACAACACTTGCGCAGTTGAGTAACTGGCGGCCCTACCTGGTGGACTTTGGGAATCGGGAAGTGAAGCACGGCGTGGTACTGCACATTTACAATTTGGCTACTGCGGATTTAGGAAATACTGTATTGCCGCAGAA
>JAYWBH010000708.1:0-10000 GCA_043781815.1 Bryobacterales bacterium
ACTTCTTTGGGGTAATTCTTGATCAGATTGGCCCGCAGCATTTTAGCTTCGTCCTTGCAATGCGGACATTGGAAGTCACTGAAAACCACCAGGACAACGGGTGCGCCAGCCGTTCCCAATGCCGGTTGGAACGCTGTATTCAACTTGTCTATGTTTGTCTTAAAGGGATTTTGGCTGACGTCGTAAACTGAGCCTTGAATGATTTTCTTGCCATCGTCGGAAACGAAGAAAGTCAGGGTTTGACTGCGCGCTCCCATGGAACCAATAATTTTCACTTCTTTAAGCCCAGCTACGCCGGAAGGTTTGGGGTCGCCCACTTCAATGGTGACTTGAGGCGGCAACAACATCAAATGGCGCACATACTGCTCTAAGGTCACCTTGTCAAAGGCTGACGGTTTTGCCGCCGATGGCTTTGATACCGATTGTTTAGGTGCTGCTGTCTTCGGAGCTGCAGGCGAGATTTGGGCGGCCAATGGAACGCAGAGTGCCAATAACATGGCAACGGTAGAACGCATTTCATTATTGTACCGCCCGAGCCTGGTAAATCTACATTACCGGGCCAATGCGCCACGGCACAAATTCTTTATGACCCAAAGTTTCCGCGCACGTTCGTTCACCACTGGCCACCCGCAGCAGCATGTCGAAAATTTCTTTTCCCACGCCTTCAATGGTGGCTTCGCCGTCGGCAATCCTTCCGGCATTAATGTCCATGTTGCTTATCATGCGCTTGTACATGCTTGAATTGGTGGCAATCTTGATCACCGGAATTGTGGGGAATCCGATGGCGCTGCCACGTCCGGTGGTGAAGGCGATCAGGTTCACGCCACCAGCAGCCAGGCCGGTCAGCGATACCGGATCGTAACCTGGCGTGTTCATAAAACAAAATCCTGGGCCAGTGACCCGTTCGGCGTAATCCAACACTTCGTTCAATTGCGAAGTCCCGCCTTTCGCCACCGCACCTAGCGACTTCTCCAGAATGTTGGTCAACCCGCCTTCCTTATTTCCAGGCGAAGGGTTGTCGTTAAAGTTCGAACCTTCAAAGCGGTTCAGATAGGTCTTGTAGCCTTTGACGAAACTCAATAGTCGATCAGCCACTGCCCGGTTGCGAGCCCGTTTCACCAGCAGATGCTCGGCTCCAAAAATCTCAGTGGTTTCGGCCAGCACGCTGGATGCTCCAATTTCCGCCAACAGATCGGAAGTGTAGCCCAGGGCGGGGTTGGCGGTGATGCCGGAAAAGGAATCGGACCCGCCGCAGTTCAGTCCCAACTGAATTTTGGTAGCGGGGACCAGAACGCGTTTTTCAGAGGACATTTGTTCCATCAAACCTTCAATGGCTTTAATGGCGTTGGCCATGGCGTTGCGCGTTCCGCCTTCGCCTTGTAGGGTCATGCCGATCATCCGACTGGTACGCGCGGAATTCGCGCCCAGGTAGTGGTCAATCTGGTTCACTTCGCAGCCCAATCCCAAAATCACCGCTGCGCCCACGTTGGGATGATTCATCACTCCACGCAAGGTGCGTTGCAACTGTTCTGTATCGGGTCCAATGGTGTGACCGCAACCTTCGCCGTGGGGAAAGGCCGCCACGCCATCTACGTTAGGCGGTAAAGTTAGTCCGGCAAAGTGCGCCGCAATCATCTCGGCTGTATGGGCTGCACAGTTCGATGCCGCCACCACAGCTACATAATTTCGAGTTCCAACGCGGCCATCTTCCCGTTGAAATCCCATGAATGTTGGGATGGAGGACGGCAGGGTAGGGAGGGGCTTTTCAACGAGCGGATATTCGTAGTCGAAATTCAATTCTTCAAAGGCCACGTTATGCGTGTGGACATGATCCCCAGGTTGAATCGCACTTTTAGCGAAGCCAATCAATTGGCCGTATCGGACAATTTGTTCACCCTGGCCGATGGGGCGAATGCATACCTTGTGTCCTGCGGGAATAGCGGTTCTGGCCGTGACAAGGTGACCGTCAATTTTAAGTTCGGTTCCGGCAGACAAAGGAACACGGGCCACGGCAATGTTGTCCTTGGCATTCAAGTGGATCGCGGAGTTTTCCGCGGTAGGGAGTTTGGCTATGTCGACAAGGGTCATGCAGCTATTATTCTATTCCGTCTGGCAGGGGGATGCTAATTTGATTGTATAAAGGTTAAGTTTCGGGACTGCCCCCACCCCTTGTAAGTTGTGACAGAAAACTCATATTCCGGCACGGGTTCTGATTGCTTCCACAAAAAAGTTGAATGTTCTGGGCACTCCGCTTATTTGCTAGGTCAGCAAGTCGGCAAGTATGACGCAAACCGTTTTTTGTGATTTCCCGCGCATCCGTGATCTGCAAGCACGCAGAGCCCGCTTTATTGAGAAGGGCACGGACTTCATCGTGAAGCAAGTACTGTCAAGAATTTTCACTATCATCGAATAAGTTGCTCCGTCCCGAAATGGGTCATTTTCGCGACGGCAATCTGGGAGGCGGGAAAGGCTGTTTCTCGTTAGGAATCCGTTGTTCAGCGCCACCCAGAGTAAGACAACTCGAACGATTGGTTGAACGCCATGCGCTGAGTCATTGATTGGACAAGTATGCCTGATGCTGGCCGACGAGGGTTCCCCCCAAATCATTCCGAATGGTAGCTGCCGGTCCACTAATATCCACCGTCTCGAAAGCAATCGAGTGGTTCTGGATAACTACATATTCTCGTACCCGCTGCTTAATAGCAGGGTGCAGAAACAAGCCGCTGGCATCCTGCCATAGAGAGTCGCGACCCTCCTGAGACCGAAGATAAGCGTACATCTGGTAGAGATATCCGCTCTTGAGAGTGGCATTATCGAATCGGCCCATTGTGATGATTGAGGTGAATTTCGTGTCGATCACTATGCGGCGGCCTCCGTTCGGTGGATCGAGCACAATGTCGGTTACCATGCCCGGAAGAATACCCGCTAGTCCCTCAGAAGACGACGACACCTGCCAATTAAGTCGAACGCCGCCGCGAACTGACCACCCCTGTGGCTCTAGCTCCACACGGGCGAACCCGAGAACAGCCTTTTCAAACAACCGACGTACCCAGATTTCTTCCCGATCCGGCTCGACCAAAGCTGTCGGCCCAGAATTTTCGGTGGGGAGAGCCAAATCAAAGGCAAGACGCGCAAGCGCGACCATGAAACGATCAGATGAGTCGTTACGCCCGATTTGATCTATGGCTAAGTCGGCGCGGGATGGTCGCCTACTACCAACGCCCACATTTGCCAGGCTTGCAGTCGCGGCGCGACAACGTTGACGCAAGGTGTCACTTCGAACAACCCGCACCATCAAGTCCAACGCCGCGCGAACAAGTCTATTTCGCGGGGTGTCACTGGTCAATTCTTCAAATCGACAGAAGACTTCCCCTCTTGACAATAGTTGACGGGCCTCGGTATTCAGAACGCTGATGCGCCCGCGAACTCGCGTAAGTACCATCTCGCGGTGGCGGTAACCACGGGTAAGGTTTCGGCGGAGCCGCCGCTCAACGGAGTTCGCTAAGAGGTGTGCTATAAGGTCCGGCAGATCGTCTATATCTTCGTCCACGATCGCGTTAAAAGCACCTCTGATCCTGGTTAGATCTGAGGCATAGAGCATCAGGAGCCATAGGTTTCGAACCGGGATACGGCCGATCAGTCCCTCACCGGGAATGTTGAGTGTTGCTGTCACCCAAGCCTCGCGAGGAGTTTGGCGCGCGCAGCTTTCGCAGTTTCCGGGGCATCGTACCAGTATTCATCGAGTAGAGGGCCGATCTCCGTCTCGACCTTAGCCCGGAACCAGGCGCGACTATCGTCTATCGTCTCTTCGATATCTGGTGTCACGTACGAATGCCCGACTTGGAATTGTGGTCCGAGTGAAATAGCAGAAGTGATCTCGGCGTTCAGGACATCAATCCGGGCCTTAATGTCTGTCAGCATTTCGTGATCAATACCTCGTTTGATACACCAATCGTGCCACGCTGGTCCGAGTCTAGGCTCCAGATCGACGAAGGCAAAGCGCCGACGCAGGGCAAGGTCAACAATGGCGAGAGATCTATCAGCGACGTTCATCG
This sequence comes from Bryobacterales bacterium, assembly GCA_043781815.1. Lineage (GTDB taxonomy): Bacteria > Acidobacteriota > Terriglobia > Bryobacterales > Bryobacteraceae > JANXSF01. The sequence continues at coordinate 4,056 of JAYWBH010000708.1, forward strand.
TGCCGATCACGTAAAGGTTTGCGGGTACGTGAACGCGCTCGCCAGGCGCTTTTCGATAGGCCAGTTCCATGGCCTCGGAGGGCCGACGCTTCGTGTTCTCCAGGAGGGTGAGCATCTCGCCGAAAATCTGCGCTGGATTGCCACGGTTGATCTCCTCAATGACGAGTACAAATGGTCGGTCCGGTTCACTTGCGGCCGCATCAATTGCCTCCATCAAAATGCCATCCACGAGGCCCAGCTTTCCATCGCCATATGGCCTCCATCCGCGCACGAAATCTTCATAAGCAAGTGAGGGGTGAAACTGAACTATTCGAAGACGAGATCGTGTTGTCTCCCTGTCGTTCGACCCAACTAAGACGAATCCAAGGCGTTTAGCCAGCCAAGTCTTGCCAGTGCCGGGAGGACCTTGGAGAACAAGGTTTTTCTTCGACCGCCAGCGTTTAATGATGTTGTTGAGTTCTTCAGTGGTAAGAAAGGACCCGTCAGCGATGATGTTGTCGACACTGTAGGTTGGCTCTTCCTCGATTTCGGAGAGCTCTTCTTCGTCAACGTCGGGGAGTTCCAACATAGCTTCAGCAAAGGTATTTGCCGGTTTGACTCCATATTTTTTGACCCAGTAGGGTTGAGCTAAAAACCAATAGTAGTCTTGCGACGCGCCTCGGAAAGTAAATTCAACCAAACGCCGCGCATCCTCCCGTTCAACGTCGGCTTTGACGATAGTTGTCCGATACGTATAAAAGTACCAGTCTCGCGGCGAAAATGGAGTATCCCAGGCGACTTTGACGGTCTTTCCGTCATCGAGATTTTCAAGGATCGTACCTGTCGCCTTAATGCGCATGCCAGAGACTGGCTTGCCACCTACGTCAAACGGCAACTTGTGTTTTCGCACGAAGCTCGCCTTAATCGCAATGGGATCACCCGGCTTCATCTGCCGAACAAGGTCCGTGTCATGTGTGGATGTCAGCCCATCGGGATCTGGGTCACCGTTTTGCCAAATATTTTCATTGAGAAAGCGAGGTATTTGATCGTCGGTCCTATTCCAGATCGCACCCACGAACCAGAATGAAACACGGTCTTCGTCGCCGTTTTCATCAATGCCAGGAGCCGGAATTTCCTCCTCGTCTACAGACGAATCCTGGCGACTGGAAGCGCGAATGCGGATACACAGAGACTCGGCATCTTCGCGCGTCAAATGCGTGCCCCGGCCCGCTGGGGTCAAGCCCCACATCCCACGCTTTTGCGAACCAATCAGGCCAGCTTTGGCCAAGTAGAATCTTGCCCAGTGGACGTCGTTTTCGAAGATGGACTGGGTACCTGCTTCTTTACCCTTCTTCTTGATGAACCGCGTCAGATCCTCGGCAGGGACGTCGATTTTCGACCGTATCCACGCACGAACTGCCGCTGGTCGCATCGGAGACTGGTCCGAAGCACGAAGCGCATCGAGAAGCGGTGCGAAATATCGGGTAAATCGGGTACCTTTCTGCTCAAGCATCTTGTTCGTTGACTCGCCTCAACTTTCCTTCCATGCCGCCTCGACAGATCTATGCCAACAGCAATCCGGTATTGACACCTTTCCTTTAATGACTTTATCAGTTATGCAATACCGATTTTATACTTGATTGCCGAAAGCCCACGTTCCCCAGGATTGGATGACCGAGAGTGCCCACTATCCGAGCCCGTAACAGCGGCGGGGTAACGTCGTCCGCGCTCCGGACGTTTCGTCCGCCACTAGGGGAGCTATTCCAGGTTCCAGCGAAGCGGATTCTGAAGAAGTTTAATCGCCCATCGGTTAGATACCGCCATCGCGCGACGGCAGGTTTCGGGACGCAAACACAGACATGAAAAGGGGTTGCCGCGTCCAGTTTTGTTGTTCCATAAGGAAAATTAAATAAGTGCCTCAACCTACGTTCCACTGCCACTTGAATCTCCTCGACGTGAGGTGTTGATTCAGGAATGAATCGCCATTCAACCGCATTCCCTAGATGAAACTCAATTGCCTCCCGCATGAATTCACGAGTTTACTCAAGCATTGAGGCGGCTGCCACACATCCGGGAAGATCAGGGACACGCGAACTAAGCCCGTTGCGGTTTTCTCAAAGAAAACGGTGTATTTGCTCAGTTCCGTTCTGCATATTTGAGTAGATCTGAGCGTTCCCGCTCAAAATCTTCCATAGTGTAGTCTTCATAAACCTCGTGGGACTTGAGAAAACCATCGAGTTCATATCTGGTTTTCATAACCAAGCAGACGACGCAGTTCGGGCTTGGTAATCCGGTCCTTCTTGAATTCTTCAAGGGCGAAAGCTTCCAGTGCCCGGCGCGCCAGATCGCCGTGTGCTTCGGTCATGCGGTTGGCGATTTCCACAAATCCACGCTACTCCAGCAGTAGGCCGAGAGTCAAGCAACTAAAACACCATTCGCCTGCGATGGCGCAAACCAAACCAGTTTCACTGTGCGGCGAAATTGGCGATAGCTCGAACACAAGAGGCCCGCGTGTTCTTGTTGCTCATGCAGGCGATGAAGAATTCATTGTGAACACACGTTTTGGCCGGCGTGGCGGCAACTGAATTTCCTTCGGAACGAGCGCCTCAACCGGTCCGGCATTGAGGATGAGGTAATTGACAGGGCCGGTGTCGGCGACGCTAACTGCACTAGCGTTAGAAACCCAGGCTCTTCAGCGCTTGCCGTTCCCGCTCAAAGTCTTCCAAGGTGTACTCATCGTAGACGCAATGCGCCTTTAGGAAGCCGTCAATCTCGTAGCTGGTCTCAAAGCCGAACAGGCGCCGCAGATCTGGTTTGTGAATTCTACCGTTACGGTATTCGTCCGCCGCGAAGGATTACAGCGCTCGACGAGCCAAATCTCCGCCGCCATCAAGGAGGCGAACTGCGAGATCATCGGGAATTTGCACGGTAACAAGACCACGCTACTCCGGCGGTGGGCCGGGAATCAAGTTACTAGCACCATCAATGCGTCGACGATGACGAATACCAAACCAGTTGCACATTTTTGCCGAAAATTGCCGTCAGCTTGTCCATGAGAGGCTTGGCGGTGAAGAATTCATTGTAATGCATACCCACAAACCAACTACCCGGCATTCTCCATAACAGTCCGCAAGATGCCGTTGATTCGTGTCGAATAACCCTTCCCATACTTCATCAGCCAGTCGTAAACTTCCTGATCAATGCGCGCAGCTACCAACACTTTTCTAGAACGTCGGAATTGCAACAATTGCTGGTCGTTCAAGGAAGGGATATCCGAATAGTCAATGCCGGAATCATTTCCGGCAGCTTGCCGCTTGGTAATCCGAGATAGAACGGCTTTCTGTTTCTTACTCGGCACCTTGCTCGAAATAGATTCGGCACTCACGCTGATTAGCTTCGCGGGCTGAGATGATGCGGATGATTTCGTCTTCGTCATTTTCACTCTCCATTCGGTACACATGAACAACCAATAGGACCGCGCCACCTGCACTTCCGATCACGTGCCACCGCTGTTCGCCAACTATTACGCGATCCTTTCGGAAAATAGCGTCCGGGTCGTTGAACACAAGTGCCGCACTCTCAAACGCTAGGCCGTCGTGTTTTCGCTGGTTTTTCCTGTTCTTATCGCCATCCCACTCAAACCGCATCGCTATACATAATGTATAACACGTCCAAATCCAGATCAAACGCCTGACGTCGGCCGAACTCTCAAACGCCAATAACTAGTTCTCCGTTGGCACTTCATTCACATGGTCGATTACCAGCACCGACGCCATCACCTTGCGTGATTGCAGTCTTAATCCAAGTTGTTTGCTCAGCGCTTCAAAAATGGAAATCGCGCCATTCGGTTCCGATTCCACCGCATTGCTGCCCGCATTTGTACCTACAGCTTTCGTGAACGCCGAAGGTGGAGTGAAGTTGATTGTCATGTCGTACCTGCCGCTGATCCCGGTCGAATCGATCACCGGTGCGTCTCCAGACAGCAAGCCACTCAGCTTCCCGGCAAACTGTGTGATGGTCATATTGCGGCACGTTACCAGCCTGGATGCCAACGGATTCGCCAGCCTCGGATCATTTCCATCTGCTCCTGGCCCTTCCTTGCATTCCCCGCGATTTGCGGGATCCGCCTTCCGCAACTTCGGCTTTGACACGACCAACGCATAGCCCGATACCATGCGATCTTCATAATGCGCGGCAAGTTTGAAGCGATCCACCAGCAACGCGCGGAGCATCATCCGCATGGAATCGACATCCACCCCATTCCACACTGGCCCGTTCCATCCCGCTATGGCATCTTGCTCAACAGGAGCCTTGGCTACAACTTCCCAGCGCGGCGTATCCATCAGCTTGGGTCCGCCCACGATCCGTTGCGGCTTCAACTCACCCCAGGCTTCTTCAATCAGTCCTTGTAGCGACATATTGATTCGCACCGTACCGCCCAGCTCGATTCTTACACTAGCCCCCTCCAGCAGCTGGGCATCTGGCTTGATTACAGCTACTTCGAATTCCAGTCGCGGAGACAATTTTTCTGCCACGCCAGGCAGATTGGCGGTCGGCTTCTTATTGACGCTGTCCACCACAACAACCGGGGTGGGCACCTGAATCATGTTCAATTTCAGCCCGAGTTGCTTTTCGAAGGCATCGAATATCGTAACGGTCTCTGCCGTCAACGGTGTTGGAAGTAGGGCACGTCGCGCAGACCAGTGCAAGCTGAAATTCCATGCACCTTGAAGCCCTGTCCGGTCCAGAACCGGATAGTTGAACAGATATCCGGACGTCTCGCGGATCCTGGGGAGTGCTTTTGCAAAGGCAGCCATAGTGATGTTGTGGCAGACAAAAGTAACCGGCTGAGCTGCCTGAGCGACACATCCGGATTCTTCGGAACCGCTGGCTAGCTCCATTGCTGACTTCTGTCCCGCAGTGATCGAGTATGCCGACCGGTTCTTCGTATCGGCGTGAACCAAGAGTCGAAAACGATCCTTCAGCAATCCCTGCAACATGCTTTGCAGATTCTCCGCAGTGGATTTCTCTGGCACAGTTGCGATCACGTCGAAGCGATCTGTGTCCAGCCAATCCGGGCCGCCGGTCACATTATCTGCGTTTACCCTCCATGCCGTTCGGATTAGATCCACCAACGTGGCGTTGCGCAATTCATAGCGCCCATGACCAGAGCGAACTCTCATTTCCATAATCGAGTTGGGTGCGCTTGGGTGAATGTCTACCTCACTCAGGTTGGTGGTTTCGCCGGACTGGGCAAAAACGGCGAACGTAAAAGAGGCGACAAAATTTAGGATCACGAATTCTGATTTAAGCATGGTGTTTAAAATTGGCGATACCTATCGCAGCAACACCGTCTCAGCCGCCTGCTCATTCACATGCACCACAAACTTCCTGTCTAACGGATGAATCCACAGTCCGGTTCCATCCAACGGCACTGGAATTTGCGATATGGAATTGACCACCACGTACTTGCCATTCTTTTCCAATCCCTTTATCATTTTTCCGATGTGGATATGCAGATGACATTGCGTCCGAACTTTGGCACCATTCACTGCGAGGCCCCAATCATTGCCCCAAAGCTCTTTTGATTTTGCAATGGCTGCAGTCCAAAGGGCCGTGCGCTGGGCTGCAGGAATATCCTTCAATTCCATCATGCCACCCGTATAGACTCGAGGCAGCAATAGTGTCCGGTTGAGCTTGCGCGGATTTGTGTCCTTCAGAAAAAAATAGGGGACCTTGGTTGGTTGCTTTTCCGCTTCATTGGTCAAGCCACATTGCCGCGCCGTCATGGGCTGCCCACCTGTTAGTTCGCAAGGACACGTGCCAGCGGGCTGTGCATGACAAAACATTGGAAACAGAAAAAAATACAGAAGACATGGTTGGCGCATCGAAGTCATTTTATACTTGTCATTGTGCCAGTTCGCTTGCCGGTTTTGGCTTTTGCCTTCCTGGCCATCACTTTTCTA
>JAYWBH010000709.1:0-3312 GCA_043781815.1 Bryobacterales bacterium
CGCTTGAAGGAAAGCCGCATGGTTGAGTTGGCGGCCCTAACTTCGCAGTCAGTTAAAAAAGCCATAGCAACTGCGGGAATCGCTTTGGTAAACTACCATCAATTGAATCAGGAGTTCCCGCAATGAAGCTTGTGACGTTTTTACTTGTTCCCGTTACCTATCTTATGGCTGCCAATAGTTCCCCTGAAACACCCAAAAAACCTGTTGTTGAAACCATTCACGGCGTGAAGATCACCGATAACTACCGCTGGTTGGAAGATCAGGAATCACCACGCACGCGCGAATGGGTGAAGTCTCAAATGGGCTACACCAAATCATTTCTTGATGCCGTGCCGGGCAGGGCTCGGGTTGAGAAACGCTTGGGGGAACTGATGCGGGTGGATTCCATTGGTGTTCCTCATGAAGCTGGTGGACGTTATTTCTATTCACGACGTGCAAAAGATGCCAGCCAGCCAATGCTTTGTTTGAGGCAAGGGTTGAACGGCGCGGAAGAAGTTTTGGTGGATGGAAACAAATTAGGCAAGGGAAAATCCGCTTCGTTGTTTGAAGTCAGTAATGACGGAAAGATGATTGCTTTCGGGATTCGCCAGGGCGGTGAAGACGAAGTGAATTTAAAGTTAATGAACGTGGATACGCGGCGACAGTTGGAAGACGATCTGCCGCGTGCCCGCTACTATGGCATTGTTTTTGCAGAGGATCATAAAGGGTATTACTACGCCACCATGCTGAAAGAAGGGCCCCGTGTCTATTACAGGGCGCTGGGTGACACTACGGCGAAACTCATCTTTGGTGAACGGTATGGCAATCAATACGGGATCGGGATGAGGCAGGATGACACTGGTCGCTACATTCTATTTTCAGTGTGGTTAGGCTCTTCCGGGGACCATACCGAGGTCTACCTTTTGGATATGAAAAAGGGAGGCCCGGTGCGAGTGGTGGTTGACGATTTGCCGAACAAGTTTAGTGCCGCCATTGGTGGTGACGAAATATTCTTTGAGACCAACTGGAAGGCACCCAAGGGTCGGGTGATGGCTGCCAAGCTGAGCAACCTGGATCGGTCGAAGTGGCGGGAAGTGATTCCAGAAGGCCCATGGCCGCTGGAAAATATGCACTTAGTGGGCGGAAACATAAGCGTCACTTATCTGGAAAATGTGGTGTCAAAGATTCGTGTCTATTCCACCGCTGGCAAGATGTTGCGGGAAGTCGCGCAGCCGGGAATTGGAACAGCCAACGGGCTTTTTGGACGTTGGGGAAGCAATGAAGCTTTCTATCAATATCAATCTGTGTCTACACCGCCACTTATTCAACGGTATCAGGTGACCGATGGAGCAACCAAGCTGTGGGCAAAGATGGACGTACCTTTTAATGCCGATCAGATGGATGTAAAGCAGGTTTGGTATTCGTCAAAAGATGGGACTAAAATCCCTATGTTCCTGACCTATAAAAAGGGCTTGCAGTTAGATGGAAACAATCCCGTATTTCTTACTGCCTACGGCGGCTTCAACATCAGCATGACGCCCACCTTCAGCGCGACGGCTGCTTACTGGGCTGAGAATGGTGGGGTCTTTGCAGTGCCCAGCTTGCGCGGCGGCGGAGAGTTTGGCGAAGAGTGGCACAAGGCGGGCACGAAAGAGAAAAAGCAAAACGTGTTTGATGACTTTATTGCCGCCGCTGAATATCTGATTGCCAACAAATATACACGACCGGAAAAGCTGGCCATCAGCGGCGGGTCGAATGGCGGATTGCTGGTTGGCGCGGTGGAGTTGCAGCGGCCTGACCTTTATGGCGCAGTGTTGTGCAACATTCCGTTGCTGGATATGGTGCGCTACCACATGTTCAAAATTGCACGATTTTGGGTGCCGGAATATGGTTCATCGGAAGAGCCGGATCAGTTCCAGTTCATCAGGAAATATTCGCCATATCACAACGTGAAAGAGGGTGTGAAGTATCCCGCCACCATGTTCATCAGCGGTGATTCGGATACGCGTGTGGATCCACTGCATGCCCGTAAAATGGCCGCATTGATGCAATCGCTGAGCGGGCAAGTGAAACCGATGTTGTTGCACTACGATACGGAGGGGGGCCATTCCGGTGGCTTGCCCATTGAAAAAATAATCTCCAATGCAGCAGACAACTTTCTGTTTGTGGAATCGCAATTGGGGATCGCCCATTGAGCCTGATGATTCGTCCAGCAGTGCGCGAAGATGCGGCTGTAATTCTGCACTTGATTCAAGGGCTGGCGGATTATGAGAAGCTGTCGAAGGAAGTGGTGGCCACCCCGCAGATGCTGGAAAAATGGTTGTTTGGTGAGCGTCCTGTGGCAGAAGTTCTGATTGCCGAATGGCAAGGTGTGGCCCGTGGTTTTGCGCTGTTCTTTCACAACTTCAGTACATTCTTAGGCAAGCCTGGGTTCTATTTGGAAGATCTCTACGTGGAACCGGAATTTCGAGGAAAGGGTATCGGCAAAGCACTGCTGTTGCGATTGGCTGCGCTTGCCGTGGAGCGCGATTACGGTCGCGTGGAATGGAGCGTTCTTGACTGGAACGAACCAGCCATCGGCTTTTATAAATCGTTAGGCGCAAAGCCGATGGATGAGTGGACAGTGTTTCGATTGACCGGTGATGCGTTAACTAAGGCTGGTGGTCAGCGCGAGTAGCTAAGCTTCCAAGGTCATTGGTTGCCGCTTGCCGTATGTAAGTGAGCGCCATAGCCATTCTGCTGGACCGAAGCGATAATGATTCAGCCACCACACGCTGAAAGGCATTTGCAGCCCATAGATCACGAAGCACAACAGCAATCCCCAGGCTGGTCCTACTTTTCCGTAGAGCCCGAACCCGTAACTATAAAACAGAGTGGTCGAAATTAGAGTGTGGGTCAAATAGTTAGTCAGCGCCATGCGACCAACGGCGGCCATCGGTGCCAGTGCGCGACGCCAGAAATTATATTGAGCGAGCAATACAATGCTGGCACCATAGAATGCCGCGGCCAAGGGTCTGGAAATAAATTCATGAGTCATGTCAACTACTGCTTGCTGCCAATCCGGAGCATTTCTTGGCATGATGTCACCCAGCCAATGGGTGAACCACGAAAGTAAAATACCACCGATAAGTCCGACCCAGAATACGCGGCGAAAGAATCCAAGATTTTCGCCAGCCCTTTCCAGCAAGCCGCTACGAGCCATCCAAAGTCCGAATAGAAAATTGGTGAACAGTTCAACCTGAATTCCGAAGTTAGTGGGATAGGCCTCCGGCCTGTCCTATCCTACATCTGAATGCTGCCGCTTTATGACATTTTCGAGGGCCTGAAAAGGAC
>JAYWBH010000710.1:0-3311 GCA_043781815.1 Bryobacterales bacterium
GAATAGGCAATTTACATGGTGAGCTCCTTTCATCTCACTAGATCAGCCAGGCTTTGCCTGGCGCACCTGATGGACGCCGATGCACGCTGATAACAAGAACTTAGGCCAGCAGCATTCAGATGTATGCCAGTCCCACCAGCTTCGGAATTCAGGTTTAAGTAAGTGCCAGGTTGGCTCTGGGTTTCAAATCGAAATCGGCAAATTCGCGACGGTGGAATTTTGGGAACGCGGCAGCGGCGATCATCGCGGCATTGTCGGTGGAAAGTCCCGGTGTTGGAAAATAGACTGGAATCGGGAACCCACCACTTTGTGCGGATTGCCTTAAACCGGAATTGCAGGCCACACCACCCGATACGATGATGCAGTGGGCATCGTGCTCTTCAGTTAAAGTGTGCAAGCGCTTGAGAATTTCCTGGATGACGGTGTATTGAAACGAGGCGATCACATCGAGCGTTTCCTGGGGAGTGACCGCCAGCCAATCCTGCTTCGATGGATGCGGGATTGTTTTGAGCAACGCCTTTCTGGCGGCCATTTGAACGGAAAGATCGCGCGCTTCCGTCCAGCGTAGTACTGCGGTTTTGAGACCACTGAAACTGAAATCGAGCGGGTTGCCGCTCATCTTCGCCAGTGTAAATTTGAAAGCTCGAGGGTTCCCGTGTGGTGCCAAACTGTCCATCACCGGACCACCGGGATAGCCGAAGCCTAATAGTTTGCCGACCTTATCGAACGCTTCGCCTGCTGCATCGTCCCGCGTTTTACCTAAGAGCCGATAACTCAAATCCGCATTCGCGAAATAGAGATGCGTATGCCCGCCACTGACCACCAAAGCAATGGCTGGCAATTCCACCGCCTGATGTTCCAACAGCACGGCATGAATGTGACCTTCAAGATGGTTCACACCAATCAAGGGGAGCCCGTGAGCGAAGCAAAGTGACTTGGCGAAGGTAATGCCTACCAGCAGTGAGCCGATCAACCCTGGGCCTTCCGTTACGGCAATGGCCGCAAGATCCTGCAGCCTGGTTTCCGATTTCAGCAGTGCCTCTTCCACCACTGGAACAATCGCCCGCAGGTGTTCTCGCGATGCCAGCTCAGGCACCACGCCACCATACTTGGCGTGGACATCCAATTGCGAAGCCACCACGCTGGAAAGCACAACCCGCCCATCTTCCACCACTGCTGCAGCCGTTTCGTCACAAGAAGATTCAATGCCTAAAATTCTCAAATTGTTATCCTGAAAGTTGAAGCTTTCTGACTTCCATTATGACCTTCCTGAAGAGTTGATTGCCCAACAACCTCCAGAAGAAAGATCGGGCGGGCGCATGTTGGTGATCCACAAAGCCAGCGGACACTGGGAGGATCGACAATTCTGCGAGTTCCCGGAATTCATGCAGGCGGGTGATTGCCTGGCAATGAATAATTCCAAAGTGATTCCGTCGCGGCTGTTGGGAAACAGACTAGGTAAGACGGGACGAATTGAGGTGTTCCTTACAGAAGCAATTTCTGACGATCGCCGATTATGGAAGGCGCTTGTCCGACCGGGTCGTAAATTAACGGTTGGTGAGCGGGTCGAGTTTGCGGCAGATTTTTCAGCGGAAATTGTAGACCGCGGCGAGCATGGGGAACGGACCCTGCGGCTGCATTGCGAAGATGTGGACGCGGCACTTGAGGCTTATGGTCACATTCCACTTCCACCCTATATCCGACGTCCAGATTCGCTGGAAGACAGGGCACGGTATCAGACAGTGTTTGCCAGTCCCCCAGGTTCCGTAGCTGCTCCTACGGCAGGTCTGCATTTTACGCAGGAAATTCTTGAGACATGCAGGCAGCGCGGTGCCGCAACTGCGCAGGTAACGCTGCATGTTGGGTTGGGAACGTTTCAACCGATTCGCGAGGAGAAGGTTGAGGACAATGTTCTGCATCAGGAAAAGTTCCATATTGCAGAGAGTGACTGGGTGAAAATTCATGGGTCGAAGCGGGTTGTGGCAGCGGGAACAACCACCGTTCGGGCCATTGAGAGCGCATGCAAATCAGGGTCAACTTCCGGGTCGACCGGGATTTTTATTTATCCGGGATTTCAATTTCAACGGGTGAATGCGCTATTGACGAATTTCCATTTGCCGCAATCCAGCTTGCTGCTGCTGGTTTGTGCCTTTGGGGGTCAGCAGTTGATGATGGATGCCTATCGGCACGCGGTTCAAAATAAGTACCGATTCTTTTCATACGGTGACTGCATGCTGATTCTGCCCTAATCTTTCTGAAAGGAATGAGCCAGTGCATCACGGACATCACGCGTCCAGGCATGGTCTGGGCCCAATTCTTTTTCAAAAACAGCTAACGCTTGTTGGTAGTACCTGAGGGCTTCCACGTTGACTCCTTGGGCCAGCAGGACGTCGGCCAGGTTGCTGGCAGCGATGGCTGTGCGTACATGACTGCGACCCAAAGTTCCTTCGAAAATCTGAAGCGCCCGCCTGGCCAACGGTTCCGCTTCGGCGCTGCGCTTGGTATCCAGCAATAAGCCCGAAAGATTATTGAGAGTGGCCCCCAATTCCGGACTCCCTGCACCCAGCACTTGCTGTTGGATTCTTACGGCGCGGCGAAGCAGCGGTTCCGCATCGCGCAAATTTCCTTGCCCCTTCAGTAGCAGTGCCAATTCATTCAATCGGATGGAAAGTTTTTCGTTGTTGGCTGAACTCGCGATGGCTGCTCTGAAAGCTTTTTCCGATTGAGTGAAGGAACGCTGCGCTTCAGACATGGCTCCCAATCGCGACCAGCTAACGGCTGCCAATTCGCCCTTAGCCTTTGTACCCACTTCTTCATGCAAGGCTGCTGCTTGCAGTGGATCAATGGATTCCAAGGCCATGGCCAACGCCTGCTTATCCTCTAAACGGGCGGAAATAACGATGGCACGACTCAACCATTGGACTGCGGCGGCAGGGTCTTGAGAACGCGCCAGGAAACGGCCATAGTCGCCCATTGCGGCGGCGGCTTCGACTGACTTCTCACCATACTTCGTGCTGCGTATGGCGATCGCTTTTTCATACAAGGGGCGCAGTGTTGCCGGGTCTGTGGGCGAAAACATTTGAAACGCCAGCAGGAAGTTGAGGATCACAGCCCCTCCTGAATCACACCAGTGAGTGCTTTCAGGAAATCCAACAGCCCCAGCTTTTCCTGTTGAGTTAGATGAAGCGGATGCATGTCGCTATCTATCCCGACCCCTGCATTGCCACCTTTGTCGTAGTAATCGATGACATCTTCCAGTGTGGAAAGACTTCCATCGTGCATGTATGGACCTTGTCGCGCTACTTCGCGCA